>NZ_JBFTZN010000033.1:0-67023 GCF_056406775.1 Allobosea sp. P1_A7 | reverse complement strand
GCCCTACGCATGGGCGCATTACGCCGCGGTGCCGTTTCAGGCTTTGGCGAGGCCTCTTTCTGAGTGCCGGGTGACGATCATCACGACGGCTGCCCCCTACCAACCGGACAAGGGCGATCAGGGGCCGGGAGCGCCCTACAACGCTGCAGCCAAGTTCTATTCCGTCTATTCCGCCGATAGCGGCGAGGAGCACGACCTGCGCATCGCCCATGTCGCGATCGACCGCACGCATACGACCGCCGAAGATCTCGGGAGCTATTTCCTGCTGGCCGCATTGCGCCAGGCGGCGATCTCAGGGCGGCTCGGCTCGATTGCACCGCGCTTCCATGGCTTGCCGACCAATCGCAGCCACCGCGTGACGCTCGAGGTCGATTGCCCGGAGATCGTCGCCCGCTGCAGGGCGGWTGCGGTCGATGCAGCGATTCTGGTGCCGAATTGCCCCGTCTGCCATCAGAGCGTCAGTCTCGCCGCCAGGGCGCTGGAGGAGAATGGCATCGCGACCGTTGTCATGGGTTGCGCCAAGGACATCGTCGAATATGTCGGTGTGCCGCGCTTCCTGTTTTCGGATTTTCCGCTCGGCAATTMCGCGGGGCGACCGAACGACCGCAGCTCCCAGGACGTTACGCTCGATCTGGCTCTGGCCACCCTGGAGCGGGCACCGGCGCCACGGACCACGGTGCAGTCCCCCTTGATCTGGAGTTCCACCCCGGACTGGAAGTTGGACTATTGCAATATCGAACGTCTTTCGCCCGATGAGATCCGGCAGCGACGGGCCGCCTTCGACATACAGAAGGAGACCGCCAGGGCAATCCGTGAACAGGCGCCGGGTTGAAGCCTCCGCTCTGGCGTGAAGCAGCGGCAACGCCGCAGAGCGCCGCTCGCAATTGACGATACCGCCGGATCTGCCGCAGGCTTTCGCCAGAAATCGCCGCCCTGCCCCTGGGCCGGATCAGAGCGATGCCTTGGAGGAGCGCGGCTGATGACGGTTGGCAAGGATTTGGCAGATGCCGCGAACGTGCCCGGGAGCGACGCGTGCGTGCTGCGCCACATGCTCGAGCGCCAGGCCAGGACAAATCCGGATCGGCGCTTCGTCCAGTTCTGGCCCGGCGCGACCTGGAGCTATGGCGAAACGCTGCGACAGGTGCGTTTGCACGCTGCCGCCCTTGCCGCGGCCGGCGTGAAGCAGGGCGACCATGTGCTGTGCTGGATGGGCAATGGCCCCGACCTGCTGGCGACCTGGTTCGCGATCAACTATCTCGGCGCCGTCTATGTCCCGCTGAACACCGCCGCGCGCGGCCGCCCGCTCGAATATGTGCTCGACGATGCCGACGCGGCGTTGATGGTCGGCCATCGGGCGCTGGTGCCAAGGTTGGCGGAGGTCAATCCCGGCAAACTGCGGCAGGTTCTGCTGGTCGGCGAGAGCGAGCAACGGGAGCCGCAGCTCGCAGGCGTCACCGTCGCCCCGTTCGAGCTCCCCGCCGTGGTTGCGGACGATACCCTGGCGCTGGAGCGTGCGATCGAGCCCTGGGACACCCAGGCGATCATGTACACCTCCGGCACGACCGGCAATGCCAAGGGCGTGGTGTCGTCCTATGTCCAGCTCTACACGATGGGGCCTGACGCATTCGACTGCATCGGCCCCGAGGATTGCTGCCTGGTCTGCGGCCCGATCTTCCATTGCGGCTCGACGCTCTATGTCTATGCGATGCTCGCCTGCGGCGGATCGATCGGCATGGTCCGCGAGTTCCGCACCGCCGATTTCTGGGATGCCGTTCGCGGTACCGGCAGCACTCTGGTCTTGCTGCTCGGCGTCATGGCGACGTTCCTGCTGAAGCAGCCGGCCAGTGCGTCCGACCGGGAACAGCCCCTGAAGAAGGCCTTCATCGTGCCCTTCGGCGAGGACGCCGTCTCGTTCCGCGAGCGCTTCGGCGTCGATCTGCACACCGTCTACAACATGACGGAGATAGCCAGTCCGCTCAGTGCCGGCCCCGGCATTTCAGAGCAAGGCCTGGCAGGCTTGCCGCGACCCTGGTTCGAATTGCGGGTCGCTGATGCTCATGACTGCGAAATGCCAAGGGGCGAGGTCGGCGAATTGCTGGTTCGCTCGCACCGGCCGTGGGCGCTGATGAAAGGCTACTATGGGAATGCCGAGGCGACGGTCGCGGCGATGCGCAATGGCTGGTTCCACACTGGCGACGCCTTTCGCCAGATGCCGGATGGGCGCTTCTTCTTCGTCGACCGGCTCAAGGACGTGATCCGCCGGCGTGGCGAGAACATTTCCTCCTTTGAACTGGAGAGCGAGATCCTGGCCCATCCCGGGGTTCGCGAGGCGGTTGCCGTCGCGGTGCCGAGCGAGCATGGCGAGGATGAGGTCCTGGCCGTCGTCACCCCCCGGCCGCCGGGATCCGCATCAGAGCCGAGCGGCTCGGCTGAGCCGCTCGGTGCGTTGGATCATCGGACCGGATACCGATCCGATGATCTCGCCTTTCGTGTGGGCACCGCTTGCCCGAGAACCACAATCCAGTCTCGGGCCGATGCCTCCAGTTCATCGGACCGGATATCGTATCCAGTCCGATGATCTAACCCGTTGTCTTTGCATCGGCTTTGCCCCGAAAACCGCAATCCACTTTTCGGGCCGATGCTTTAGAGCGGCTTCAGATTGGCCTCGATCTGCCGGCGCTTCGGTTCCAGGAACGGCGGCAGCGCGAGCTTTTCGCCCATCGTTTCGGCCGGCTCATCGGTTGCGAAGCCGGGACCATCGCTGGCGATCTCGATCAGGATTCCATTTGGCTCACGCAGATAGAGCGAACGGAAATAGAAGCGATCGACCGGTCCGCTATTGGGATAGCCGGTCGCGCGCAGGCGCTCCGCCCACTCATCGTACTCGCCGAAGGTCGGCGTCCGCAGCGCGAGATGGTGGACACCGCCCGCCCCTTCGCGTGCCTGCGGCAGGTCGGGCTCGACCGCGACATGCAGCTCCGCCGCCGGCCCGCCATCGCCGACCTTGAAGACGTGGATGTCGCCGGTCGCATGAGCCGCGTCGCGATAGTCCGCAATGCGCTCGAGGCCGAGCAGCTTGCCCAGCACGAGCTCGGTCCGCTCCAGCTTCGGCACGGAAATCGTCACCGGGCCGAGGCCACGGATCTGATGTTCTGTCGGCACGGAACTCCTGTCCCAGGCCACGAAGGGAATCGCACCGCCATCGGCGATCAGCGTCAGGCGCTGGCCTTCCGGATCCTCGAAATCAATCGCGGCGCGGCCATTGATGGCGCGGATATCCGAAACCGCGACGCCAGCCGCCGTCAGCCGCTCGCGCCACCAGTCCAGCGACGTCTCGTCACCGACGCGCAGGGCGGTGCGGGTAATCGAATGGGTGCCGCGCTTGGCCGGAGGAGCCGGCCAGTCGAAAAAGGTCAGATCGGTGCCGGGCGAGCCGGCGCCGTCGGCGTAGAACAGATGATAGGCCGAGGTGTCGTCCTGATTGACCGTTTTCTTGACCATGCGCATGCCGAGCGTCTCGACATAGAAGCGCCGGTTCTGCGGCGCGTTGGCCGAGATTGCGGTGACGTGATGGATGCCCGTGAGCTTCATAGGTGACCTCCTGATCGCTTCCTTGGCCCGTTGGCCAGTGTTCGCAGCAGAGATAACCGCTTTCGAATGCAACAACAGATCACGTGTTGCCACGACGACGTTGCGAAAATGCAATGATCTGGACTCTGCCTGTCCCTGTGAGTGGGTCAGGCGGGTTGCCCCGTCATTCCCACGATACAGGTCCGGCACGAGCCGGGGCCATTGGTTCTCGAACGAATGGTGGCCGGCGAGGTTCCGGGTTGCGATCCGGCTCAGCCCGTCGTCAGGATTCGCCGGCCGGTGCCTTCGAGCACCACGCAGGTTAGCTGCCCCGTTTCATAGGCGCGTGTGTCGATACCGATCCGGTTCGGGCGGATGACGGGCGCAGTCGTCGGCGTATGCCCGTGAACCACGACGAAACCGAAATCCTCTTCGCTGTCGAGAAATTCGTGCCGGATCCAGAGCATGTCTTGCTCGGATTGCTCGCCGAGCGGAATGCCCGGGCGGATGCCGGCATGCACGAAGAGATAGTCACCGCAGCGCCAGTTCAGGGGCGCCTGCGCGATGAATGCGGCGTGGTCGGCCGGTTGCGCTGCGAAGAAACGCTGCACGATCTGACGGCACGCCAGATCTTCCTCGACCTCGTCGAACTCGGCCACGTCGATGCCGTAGGATGCCAGCGTCTCGACGCCGCCAAACCGGCACCAGCGCAACACGAGATCGGGCGCATGGCGAATGCCGAGCGTGTAGTCCTCATGATTGCCGCGCAGCGTGACGAGCTCACGTTCACGCCGCTTGTCGATGAGATGAGCGATCACGCCAGAGGAGTCGGGACCGCGGTCGATATAGTCGCCAAGCATGACCTGGATGACGCGCTTGCCTGAGGCTGAACGGGCATCCGCTTCGATCTGGGCCTCGATCTCGCGCAGCAGATCGAGGCGGCCATGGACGTCGCCCACCGCATAGATGCGCAGGCCGTCAGGTATTGCCGGCTGGCGGCCGGCGAGCGGCGGGTTGGCGGCATCCATGGGCTTGGCTCCGGCGGTATCTGATCGCCGGGCCTTGTCGCCCGTCGTTTCGCGCGCGGCAAGGGCGAATGGCTAATGTGCGTCCGCGTGCCGCCCCGGCTTGGCCTTGAGCTTGAGCTCGGTCAGATCCTCGCGCTCGCGCGGCGTGTTGCGCATGAGCTGGTCCTTGCCGGGCTGGTACTGCACGGGTTGCGGGGTATCGACGCCATACCAGGCCGCAGCGCGCAGCACGAAGGACGGGTCCGCCAGATGCGGGCGCCCGAGCGCCACGAGATCGGCGCGACCGGAGGCAATGATCGTGTTCACCTGATCGGCCGTCGTGATGTTGCCGACGCACATGGTGGCGATGCGCGCCTCGTTGCGGATGCGGTCGGAATACGGCGTCTGGAACATGCGGCCATAAATCGGCCGGCTGTCATTGACGGTCTGCCCGGTGGAAACATCGACGAGGTCACAGCCTTCCCCGGCAAAGGCGGCCRCAATGGCGACGGAATCCTCAGGCGACAGGCCGCCTTCCTTCCAGTCCGTCGCCGAAATACGAACGGACATCGGCTTCTCCCGCGGCCAGGCCTCGCGCAGCGCCCGAAACACCTCGAGCGGGTAGCGCAGGCGGTTCTCGAGCGAGCCGCCATAGGCGTCCGTCCTGTGGTTCGTCAGCGGCGAGAGGAAGCTGCCAGCAGATAGCCATGGGCGCAGTGCAGCTCCAACATGTCGAAGCCTGCCCGCTCGCCGCGCTCGGCCGCGGCGACGAACTCGGAGCGCACGCGATCCATGTCGGCGCGCGTCATCTCGCGCGGCACCTGGCTCTCGGGATAATAGGGCAGAGGCGAGGCCGAGATGATCGGCCAGGCCCCTGCGGGAAGCGGCCGGTCCATCCCTTCCCACATCAGCCTGGTCGCGCCCTTGCGGCCGGCATGCCCGAGCTGAAGGCAAAACTTCGCGGCCGAGTTCGCGTGAACGAAGTCGACGATGCGTGTCCAGGCCGCCTCCTGCTCGTCGCTGTAGAGACCGGTGCAACCGGGCGTGATGCGGGCGTCGGGGGCGACGCAGGTCATCTCGCTGACGATCAAGCCCGGACCGCCGATGGCCCGCGAGCCGTAATGCATCAGGTGCCAGTCCGTCGGCAGGCCCTCTAGCGCAGAATACTGGCACATGGGCGAGAGCACCATGCGATTCTCGACCTGCATCTCGCGGAGCCGGAATGGCTGGAATGCGGGTGCCACGGGGGAGCCGTCGCGCTTGCGCCGCGCTGCAGGGCCGACTTCGTCAGCCACCAGCGTGTCGATGGCAGCGGCGAAGGCGGGCGCGCGCAGAGCGAGATTGTCATAGGTGATCGCCTTCGAGCGCGTCATCAGACCGAAGGCAAAGCGCAACGGATCGAAATCCCAGAACCGACGCAGTTGCTCGAACCAGACCAGCGAGACATCCGCCGCGTGCTGCGTCTTCTCGACCTCTTCGCGCCGGGTCCGTTCGTAGAGCGACAGGGCGGTGGAGACGTCGAGCTTCGCCTTGCCGAAGGCACGATGCAGCGCAATCGCGTCCTCCATTGCCAGCTTGGTGCCGGAGCCGATCGAGAAATGCGCCGTCGCCTTGGCGTCTCCGATCAGCACGACATTGTCCGAGACCCAGTTCTCGCAGCGGATCATCGGGAAATTGCGCCAGAGCGAGCGATTGGTGATCAGCCGGTGACCTTGCAGTTCCTCCGCGAAGACGCCTTCGAGGAAGGCGGCCGAGGCGGCTTCGTCCATGCCCTCCAGGCCAGCCTTCGCAAAGGTCTCGGGGTCCGTCTCCAGCACCCATGTCGAGCGCCCGGCCTCGTACTGGTAGCAATGGGCAATGAAGAGCCCGTGCTCGGTTTCCTTGAAGAAGAAGGTGAAGGCGTCGAAGGGCCGGGTCGAGCCCATCCAGGTGAACTTGTTCGGCCTGAGATCGACCTGTGGCCGGAAGCGTTCCCGCCAGCCTTCGCGGATGCGGCTGTTGATGCCGTCGGCCGCGACCACGAGATCGAAATTGCGCTTCAGCGCTTCGATATCATCGGCTTCCGTTCCGAATTTCAGCGTGACGCCGAGTTCTCGGCAGCGCTCCTGCACCAGCATCAGCAGCGAGCGGCGCGAGCAGCCGCAAAAGCCGTTGCCGGAGACACGATGGAGCGTGTCCTTGAAGCGGATCTCGATATCGTCCCAGTAGGCGAAATTGTCGACGATCGCGCCGTAGCTTTCGGGGTCGGCCGCCTTGAAGGTATCGAGCGTCTGGTCGGAAAAGACGACGCCGAATCCGAACGTGTCGTCAGGCTGGTTGCGCTCGAAGACCGTGACGTCCAGCGCCGGCCAGTCACGTTTCATCAGCAGCGCGAAATAGAGTCCGGCAGGACCGCCCCCGACGACCGCAATGCGCATCACCCATCCTCCCCGGCTGTGACGGATATTATTTTAAGCCTGAAATATTTTTTCCTCAAGGGGGATCGCCGTGGCTTCCGCGCGGAAGGCGGGAGCATGTCCAATCCTATACGTATCCGGCGATTGCGGCGCGCAATTCACGATCATGCGCTCGTTCCAAGCCTCGCTTGCAAATTGCTTCAGACCTAAAATATATTGCTCGGCATGAGGAGGCTCGGCGTCATGGACCTGGCGGGACGACATGCTCTGGTGACGGGCGGCGGGCGTGGCATCGGCCGGGCTGTTGCCGGCGCTCTCAAGGCGGCCGGTGCGCATGTCTCGATCATCGGCCGCAGCGCGGCGACCCTGCAGAGCGCCATTGCCGAGGGCGATGCCGACAGCTTCGCGCTCGCCGATGTCACCAATGAGGCAGCCGTCGCGGCGGCGATCGGGACTCTCTCCAGAGAACGGCCGCTGGATATCGTCGTTGCCAATGCAGGCGGCGTCGAGACCGGGCCGTTCCTGAAAAGCGACGCCGAGCGTTTCCGGCGGATGTTCGAGTTGAACCTGATCGGCACGGTCAATGCCTTCCGGGCGGCCCTGCCCGGCATGACCGAGCGCCGCGAGGGGCGGCTGATCGCGATCGCCTCTACCGCCGGGCACCGGGGCTATCCCTATGTCTCGGCCTATGTCGCGGCCAAGCATGCGGTCATCGGGCTGACACGCTCGCTGGCGCTGGAGGCCGCCCGATCCGGCGTCACGGTGAATGCGATCTGCCCCGGCTATACCGATACCGGCATGGTGGCAGACAGCATCGAGGCGATCACAGCCAAAACCGGAAAGCCGGGCGAGCAGGCGCTGGCGGAGCTGGTCAAGGGCAACCCCCAGGGCCGGCTGATCGCTCCGGAAGAGGTCGCGGCAGCCGTGCTCTACCTCTGCGGTCCCTCCAGTGCCGGGATTACCGGCCAGTCGATCCTGATCAATGGCGGGGAGTTCTAGAGCGATGGAAACACCCTCCCCCGGCCTCATTCTCGACCGTGAGACCAAGGCAAGCGAGCGTCCCGGCGATCACAAGGACGAGCTCAGGCTCTGGCTCAGGATGCTGACCTGCTCGACCCTGATCGAGACCGAGATCCGCAATCGCCACTGATGGTGTCGAACGGCAATGTCACCGCCGTCGTCGCCGGCCTGCTGGCCGACGGGTTGGTCGACAAGCGCCCGGCCGCTCAGGATCGGCGCGTCCAGGTGCTGACGCTGACGGCGCAGGGCCGCAAGAGTTTTCGCGCCATGGCGGAGCGGCATGAAGGCTGGATCGCCGAGCTCTTCGCCGGCCTCGACCAGCCCGAGATCGTCCAGCTCTTCCGCCTGCTCGGACAGACCAAGGCCTCTCTGCACCAGGCCATCAAGCGCCGCGCCGATGAAGCGGCGGGCCGGGGAGAGAACGCATGAGCATCGCCAACRCCACCATCTTGCCGCTCGCCGGTTTCAAGCCGGCGCATTTCGGTTTAGGCGTTGCCGGCAAGGTCGCGACAGTGACGCTGAACCGGCCGGACAAGAAGAACCCGCTTACCTTCGAGAGCTACCGCGAGCTCACCGATTTCTTCCTCGCCGCGCAGAAGGAGGAAGAGGTCAAGGCGATCGTGATCACCGGAGCCGGCGGTAATTTCTCCTCCGGCGGCGACGTCTTCGAGATCATCGGACCGCTGGTCGCGATGGACACCAAGGATCTGCTCAAGTTCACCCGCATGACCGGAGATCTGGTCAAGGCGATACGCGGCTGCCCGCAGCCGGTGATCGCGGCAATCGACGGCATCTGCGCCGGCGCGGGTGCGATCATGGCGATGGCCTCGGATATCCGCTTCGGCACGCCCGAGACCAAGATCGCCTTCCTGTTCAACCGCGTCGGCCTTGCCGGCTGCGACATGGGCGCCTGCGCGATGCTGCCGCGCATCATCGGCCAGGGCCGCGCGGCTGAGCTGCTCTATACCGGCCGTGTGCTCAAGGGCGAGGAAGCCGAGCGCTGGGGCTTCCTCAACCGGCTCGTCGGCAAGGAAGCGATGCTCGGCGAGGCGCAGGCGCTCGCCGGCGAATTGGCGGACGGGCCGACCTTCGCCAACGCGATGACCAAGCGCATGCTCGAGATGGAGTGGGCGATGTCGGTCGAGGCGGCGATCGAGGCCGAAGCCGTGGCGCAGGCGCTCTGCATGCAGACCGAGGATTTCGCCCGCGCCTATCACGCCTTCGCCGCCAAGCAGAAGCCGGTCTTCGAGGGGAACTGAGATGATCGGGACCGGCATTCTCGGCGATACGCTCGACTGGCCGTTCTTCGAGGATCGTCATCGCGCCTTTGCCAGGGATCTCGCAGAGTGGGCCGATGCCACTCTGCCCGGCCTGCCCCATGACGATGTCGATGCCGCCTGCCGGGCGCGGGTGAAGGCGCTTGGCGAGGCCGGCTTTCTGAGAGCGGTCGTGCCGGCAGCGTATGGCGGGCTCGGCGAGGCGCTGGATGTTCGCACGCTTTGCCTCGCCCGCGAGATTCTTGCTGCACGTGACGGACTCGCGGATTTCGCCTTCGCCATGCAGGGGCTTGGCACCGGTTCGATCTCCCTTGCCGGTTCGGAGGTTATGAAAGCCCGCATCCTGCCAGGCATCCGCGACGGCAGGCGCATTGCAGCCTTTGCCCTCTCCGAGAAGGAAGCAGGCTCGGATGTCGCCGCCATGGCGACGACGGCCGCGCCCGACGGCAACGGCCATGTCCGCATCGACGGCGAGAAGACCTGGATCTCGAATGGCGGCATCGCGGACCACTATGTCGTCTTCGTACGGACGGGCGAGGCGCCCGGCGCGCGCGGTCTCTCGGCCTTCCTGGTCGAGGCCGATACGCCCGGCCTGAGCATCGCAGAGCGCATCGATGTGATTGCGCCGCACCCGCTCGCCACGCTCCGCTTCGATTCCTGCCGTGTCCCGGTCGGCAACCGGATCGGAGGGCCCGGCGACGGATTCAAGGTCGCGATGGCGACGCTCGACATCTTTCGCTCGACGGTTGGTGCCGCGGCGCTCGGCTTCGCCCGGCGCGCGCTGCACGAGACCGTGTCGCACGCCAATGGCAGGAAGCTCTTTGGCGGAACGCTCGGCGATCTCCAGCTCTCGCAGGCCGCGATCGCGGACAGCGCGGCCGAGGTCGATGCCGCAGCCCTGCTGGTCTATCGGGCGGCCTGGACGAAGGACAAGGGTGCGCCGCGCGTCACGCGCGAAGCTGCGCTCGCCAAGCTCGTCGCAACCGAGAACGCCCAGCGCGTGATCGACCGCGCCGTCCAGATCCATGGCGGGCTCGGCGTGACCAGGGGCGTCAAGGTCGAGGAGCTCTATCGCGAGATCAGGGCGCTCAGAATCTATGAGGGCGCCAGCGAGGTTCAGAAGGTCGTCATCGCGCGCGATCTCCTGAAGGCGCATGCCATGAGCGGAGGCTGAGATGGCGCAGGCGGAGTTCGTGCGGTCAGGACATCTGGACAGTTTCGCGCGGGACAATCTGCCACCGCGCGACAGCTGGCCCGACCTCAAGGTCACAGATGCCGGCCTCGCCTATCCCGAGCGGCTCAATGTCGCGACCGAACTGCTCGATCGTCATGTCAGCGAGGGGCATGGCGAACGCATCGCCATCATCTCGGACCGCGAGGTCTGGACCTACGCCGAACTCGCCCAGCGCGTGAACCGCATCGCCAATGTGCTGACCCGCGATCTCGGGATGCGGCCGGGCAACCGTGTGCTGCTGCGGGCCGCCAATACGCCGATGATGGTCGCGGCCTATCTCGCCGTGCTGAAGGCGGGCGGCGTCGCGGTCGCGACCATGCCGATGCTGCGCGCCGGCGAACTCGCCTACCCCATCCGCAAGGCGAAGATCACATTGGCCCTGTGCGATCACCGCCTGATCGATGATCTCCGGACCGCCCAGACACAGACACCCGAACTCCCGCGCATCGTGACCTGGGGCGGAGGCACGCCGACCGATCTCGAAGCGCTAATGGCGCGCGCGGGCTATGAGAACGCCACCGCCGCCGATACCGCCCGCGATGATGTCTGCCTGATCGGCTTCACGTCGGGCACCACTGGCGAGCCGAAGGGCACCATGCATTTCCACCAGGATCTGCTCGCCATTTGCGACACCTATGGAGCGCGCGTGCTGAAGGCGGCACCGGAAGACCGCTTCATCGGCTCGCCGCCGCTCGCCTTCACCTTCGGGCTCGGCGGACTCGTGCTGTTCCCGATGCGGATCGGTGCCGCGATGGTGCTGCCCGACAAGGCCGCCCCCGCCGATCTCGTCACAGCAATCGAGCGCCACAAGGCGAGCGTCTGCTTCACGGCGCCGACGGCCTATCGCGCCATGCTCGACAAGCTCGACGGCCGCGATATCTCTTCCCTGCGCATCTGCGTCTCGGCCGGGGAATCCCTGCCCAAGGCGACCTTCGAAGCCTGGCTGAAGCGGACGGGGCTGCCGCTGATGGACGGCATCGGCGCCACCGAGATGCTGCATATCTTCATTTCCGCGCCGCGCGAGGCGATAAGGCCGGGCGCCACCGGCCTACCCGTGCCAGGCTACGAGGCGCGGATCGTCGACGAGGCCGGCAATCCCCTGCCCGATGGCACGCCCGGACGCCTCGCCGTGCGCGGACCGACCGGCTGCCGCTATCTCGCCGATCCCAGGCAGGCGAAATATGCGCAGGACGGCTGGAACATCACCGGCGATACCTATCTGCGCGATGCGGACGGCTATTTCTGGTACCAGGCCCGTTCGGACGACATGATCATCTCTGCCGGCTACAACATTGCCGGGCCGGAGGTCGAAGCCTGCCTGCTCGCCCATCCCGATGTCGCCGAGTGCGGCGTGGTGGGCGCGCCCTGTCCGGACCGCGGCCAGATCGTCAAGGCCTATGTCGTGCTGCGCGAGGGCATTCGCGGCGATACGGCCCTGGCCAAGGCATTGCAGGAGCATGTGAAGGCGGGTATCGCGCCCTATAAATACCCGCGCGCCATCGCGTTCGTTCCGGCTCTGCCGAAGACGCCGACCGGCAAGCTCCAGCGTTTCGCACTGCGTCAGTTGGCGCTCACCGAGACCTGATTCCCCCAAGAACAGGCCGAAACGGCCGAAGACCGAGGCTCCGCCATGTCGAACCTTCCAGCATCACGCGCAATCCTGCCCGAGGGCTGGCCGGTGCCGCGCGGCTATGCCAACGGCATGGTCGCCGAAGGCCGTGTGATCGTGACCGGTGGCCTCGTCGGCTGGAACGAGCACGGCGTCTTCGCCGAGGGGTTTCTGCCGCAGCTCCGTCAGACCCTCGCCAATATCAAGGCTGTGGTCGAGGCCGGCGGCGGTCGCATCGAGGATATCGTGCGGCTGACCTGGTATGTCACGGACATCGAGGCCTATCGCGCCAGCCTGAAGGATATGGGGCCGATCTATCGCGAGACCCTGGGCCGGCATTTTCCGGCGATGGCGGTCGTTCAGGTCGTCGCGCTGGTCGAGCCGCAGGCGCTGATCGAGATCGAGGCGACGGCGGTGGTCGCGGGCTGAGGACGCCGCGACCCACGCCATCGTGCATCCGGCGAAACGATCTCGATCGATCAGATGCCGGCGCCGTCCTGAAGCGCGGCTGATGGGTGCCTCTGCCACAGCCGGGCGTGAAGGCCGCGCAAGGTCGGGCGCAGGGCGAAGTCGCCGAGCGCGAGGACACCCGAGACGCCGGGCCGGCCGGTCAGTGCAAGGGCTGCTCCGAACAGTCCTGCCGTGCTGAGCAGGCGCCAACTCACGGCGCTCCACCAGAGCCGCCGATCCGGCGTGCCGGGAGCGCCGATCAGGCGGTTGCGCGCCTGTCGCAGGCGGTCGGCCGTACAGAGCGCCTCCGCCGGGTTCAGGCTTCGTCCCGCGCCCGGCTCGGCGACCACGAAACCAAAGGCGACCGTTTCGTTGCTGATCCGATCGATCAGGATAAAGCCGCCGAGATCCCGGCTCTCCTGATAGGGCAAGGTGGCCAGCGGCCGGTCGAGCCGCAGCGTCACCAGGCCGATCCCGTTCATGCGCAGGACCTGCGCCGGCACCGGCTTGAAGCCCTCGATGTCGATGCTGTGATCCAGCGCGCCGATCGTGGCGTTCACGGCCTGGGTCGCGAGCTTCAGCACGAACTGACCGCCCTCCAGCATGGCGCGCTCGCCAGTCCAGAGCAGCCGCGCCCGGAGCTCGCGCCGGACGGGAACCGGGCTCGCCGCGGAAGCGATGACGTCGCCGCGCGAAATGTCGACCTCGTCAGCCAGGGTCAGGGTGACGGCCTGCCCCGCCGCCGCGTTGCTGGCTTCGCCTGACGGGGTAATCAGCCGCGCGATCGTGCTGCTGCGCCCGGACGGCAGCACCGTGACGGCATCGCCGACGCGGGCACGGCCGCGGGCCGCTGTGCCGGCATAGCCACGGAAATCCAGATCGGGCCGGTTCACCCATTGCACGGGCAGGACGAAGCCGGCCTCGTCGCGCGTCTCCTGTTCGACGACGATGGCCTCCAGCAGAGGCAGCAGCGCCGGTCCCTTATGCCAGGGCATCGTGGTTGAGGGGCGCATCACATTCTCGCCGTCCCGCGCCGAAACCGGGATGATGTCGATCGACCTGAAGCCGAGGTTCTTCACGGCCGCGCGATAATCCGCAGCGATCCGGTCGAAGATTGCCTCGTCGTAACCGACGAGGTCCATCTTGTTGATCGCAACCACGACGTGGCGGACGCCGACCAGCGAGACGATGAAGGAGTGGCGCCGCGTCTGCGGCAGCAGGCCTTTGCGGGCGTCGATCAGGATGATGGCGAGATCGGCGGTCGAGGCGCCGGTCGCCATGTTGCGGGTATATTGCTCGTGGCCCGGCGTATCGGCGACGATGAAGCTGCGCTTCTCCGTCGCGAAATAGCGATATGCGACATCGATGGTGATGCCCTGCTCGCGCTCGGCCGAGAGCCCGTCGACCAGCAGCGCGAAGTCGGGCTCCGCACCTTGCGTGCCGAATTTGCGGGAATCGGCGTCGAGGGCGCTGAGCTGGTCGTCGAAGACCGCGCCGGCCTCATAGAGCACGCGTCCGATCAGCGTCGACTTGCCGTCATCGACCGAGCCGCAGGTGATGAAGCGCAGCAGCGAATGCTGGGCGGTTTCGCTCAGTCCGGAGGAATCGTTCGCAGGGAGTGGAGCCGTGGCGCCCGGGCGCTTCTTCTCGGCGGCGACAGCCATCAGAAGTACCCTTCCTGCTTCTTCTGTTCCATCGAGCCGGCGCCGTCATGGTCGATGACACGGCCCTGGCGCTCGGAGGCGCGCGATGAGCGCATCTCGGCGATGATGTCGGTGAGGCTTGCGGCTTCGCTCTCGACTGCGCCGGTCAGCGGGTAGCAGCCGAGCGTCCGGAAGCGGACCATGCGGGTCTCGACGACCTCTCCGAGCGCGAGCTCCATGCGGTCGTCGTCGCGCATGATCCAGGCTCCGTCGCGGTGCACGACCGGACGCGGGGCAGCGAAGTAGAGCGGTACGACCGGTATGTTCTCGAGTGCGATGTAGTCCCAGACATCGCGCTCGGTCCAATTGGAGAGCGGGAAGACGCGAAAGCTCTCGCCCTTGTGCTTGCGGGTGTTGAAGAGCTGCCAGGGCTCCGGGCGCTGGTTCTTCGGATCCCAGCGATGCTCGGCGCTGCGCAGCGAGAAGATCCTCTCCTTGGCGCGGCTCTTCTCCTCGTCGCGCCGCGCGCCGCCGAAGGCGACATCGAACTTGTGCAGGTCGAGTGCCTGCTTCAGCCCTTGCGTCTTCATCACGTCGGTATGGACGCGCGAGCCTGAGGCGAAGGGCCCGATGCCGGCCCTGACCCCGTCCTGGTTGACATGGACGATCAGATCGAGCCCGAGCCGCTTCACCGTCTCGTTCCGGAAGGAGATCATCTCACGGAACTTCCAGGTCGTATCGACATGGAGCAACGGGAATGGCGGCTTCGCCGGATAGAACGCCTTCAGGGCGAGATGCAGCAGAACGGCGGAATCCTTGCCGATCGAATAGAGCAGCACCGGCTTGTCGCAGGTCGCCACAACCTCGCGAATGATGAAGATCGCCTCGGCTTCGAGCTTCTGCAGATGGCTGAGCTGGATCATGGTCGCGCCTCCGCCGCAGTGGCAGCCTTGGCCCGGACCAGATTCCCGTCCGGCCCGACATGCAGGCCGCATTCCTTGGCCGCGTCGTCTTCCCACCACCAGCGCCCGGCCCGCTCCGGCTCGCCCGGTGCGATCGCACGGGTGCAGGGCTGGCAGCCGATCGAGATAAAGCCTTTGTCATGCAAAGGATTGAGCGGGATTCCTTCAGCCTTGGAGAAACTCAGCGCGACCTCGCGCGACCAGTCGAGCAAGGGGTTGAACTTGATCAGGCCGCGCTCCGTTTCGGCCTCCGCGAGCGCGACGCCGCCGCGCGCGGCCGACTGGTCGGAGCGCAAGCCGGTGATCCAGATCTCCGCCCCGTCCAGGGCCCGGCCCAGTGGCTCGACCTTGCGGATGTCGCAGCAGGATTTGCGGGCGTCGCGGGAAGCATAAAAGCCGTTGATGCCGTTTTGGCGGACAAAAAGTTCGATCGCGTCATGGCGCGGGTAGAAGGGGCGGATCACCACGCCATAGTTACGCTCAGTCTCCTGCCAGAGGCTGTAGACCTCCGGAAAGAGCCTGCCGGTGTCGAGGGTGACGATCTCGATGGGAAGCCCGGCACGAGCGATCAGATGGATGAGGACCTGATCCTCAAGGCCGAAGCTGGTGGTAAAGACGATCCGTCCCGAAACCGCCTGACGCAGTCCGATGAGACGGTCGCGCGCATCCGACTTGCCGAACGCGCGAACGAGGTCAGCAGCGCGCTCGGGCAAGTCAATTGCCTCAGCCGGTGCGCCTTGTTGGGCGGAAAGGCCCGTATCGATGGGGTCTCTGGCCATGGTCTTGGCCGCCTGTATTGTTCTGTAAATCGAACAATTCAGCTATACCCGAACGCCCACCGGGGCAATTCACTTGAGGTAGTGTGGTTTTTCTTATTTCACAAAATGAAGAGAAGAACCTTTCGCCGAGGCAGGCAGCCGGGCGCGACTGCGGTCCCCGACGCGGGGAGAGTGAGGCCTCAGCCGCAATGCGGCTGGGCGCCGGCGCTCCAGAAGGGCGCATCCTCGCCGGCGCGCGGAATGCTGCGGCGCTCAGTGGCCCGCAATTCGGCCGGCAGCGCCACGACGCTTTGCCACCAGCCATGGGCGCATTCGGAGCGGAACGCCATCTGGTCGCTCAGGCTCGTGCCGATGGCCCGGAAGCCTGTTTCCAGCGCGGCAACGGCATCCCGGATCGCAGCCTGCGTCTGCTCCGTGCTCTCGCGCGCATCGGCGCAGAAGGCAGCGGTGAAGGCAGTGATGTCATGGGCCAGTTCGGGATAGGCGCTTGCATCGAGGCTCCAGGCTTTCATCCATTCATGCGAGACGAGTGCGACCGCCTCATCGAGCGGGCGCGAGACGACCTTGCGGGCCGTGGTCCGCATATGGCGCATCAGCTCGGCACGCGCGTGCTGGTGACGCGCGGCGATCGCGGCCTCCTTCATGCGCGCAATCGCGGCCTCGGCCTCGGCGAGACACTCGTCGACCGGATGGGTCATGATCCAGCAATCCTCAAGGCAGGCGGGCGAGCGCATCGATCATGCGCTCGAACAGGCGGTCGGCATCGACCTCGTTGACGACGAAGGCGTTTGCCGGGCGCTTCGTCCGGCCGTTCCAGTCGATGGTCGAGCGGCCCCGGACATTGCCGGTGAGCTCGATCTCGACATGGCAATCACGGCCCTTGAACAGCTCGGGCCAGAGCAGCCAGGCGATGACGCAGGGGTCGTGCATGGGGTGGGCCGCCGTGCCCAGGCCCCCTGGGCGCGGACGCGTCAGCATGCCGTGGACCGATCGCCCGGTGCGGGTGCCGAGCCCGTCCAACCGCGCCATGGCCGCCGACGAGGCGATGGCCTGATGCGTCGCATGCAGGCCAAACAGCGTGACAGGAACGCCCGCCCCGAGGACGACCGCCGCGGCATGCGGATCGACATAGAAATTGAACTCGGCTGCCGGCGTCATGTTGCCGAGGCCCATGGCCCCGCCCATCACCACGATCTCGCGCAGTTTGGGCGCAAGTTCCGGGGCAAGCCGCAAGGCCATCGCGACATTGGTCAGCGGCCCGAGCGCGCAGATCGTGATGCTGCCGTCTGTGGCTGCGCGCAGGACCTCGACGATCCCCTGGACGGCATGGCCGGGAGCCGCCGACGAGGCGGCGGCCGGCAGCCCGGCGCCGCTCAGGCCGTCGGGTCCGGAGACGAATTCCGCCGTCTCGAGCGGCTCCAGCATCGGCCGCGCCATGCCCGCTTGTACGGGCACATCGGGGCGCGCCGCCAGATCGCGGACGCGCAGCGCGTTGGCGGTGGTCAGGTCGATCCCGACATTGCCCGCGACCGTGCTGACCAGCCGAATGTCGAGTTCGTCAGGCTGCGCAAAGGCGAGCAGCAGGGCAACAGCGTCATCCTGCCCGGGATCGGTGTCGATGATGATCGGCCGTGCCATCTCAGGCCGCCAGCGCCGGGGCGGACATGATCAGATGGCTGAGATCGTCGGGGGTGAGATCGCCGATCGGCAGGTCATGCAGCTTGCGGCCGCTGCGCAGGATCACGACCCGGCTCGCCAGCGCGACCACGTCGCGCATGTTGTGGCTGATCAGCAGGACAGTGCGCCCCTCCGCCTTGAGATGGCGTACAAGATCAAGCACTTGCGCGGTTTCTTTGACGCCGAGCGCAGCCGTCGGCTCATCCATGATGATGACCTCGGCGTTCCAGCGAAGCGCCCGCGAGATCGCCACGGCCTGACGCTGTCCGCCGGAGAGCCGCTCGACCGGGCGCGTCATGTCCTCGATCTGCACCGACAGCCGGCGCAGGTAGCCTCTCGCCTCGTCCGCCATCCGCGCCTTGTCGAGCACGCGCAGGAAAGGCAGCACGAGCGGGCGCGTCAGCTCGGCCCCCATGAAGACATTTGCGGCGATCGACAGGCGCGGCGCGAGGGCAAGCTCCTGGTAGATCGTCGCCACGCCCTGCTCGAGCGCGTCATGCGGCGAGCGGAAATGCACCTCGCGGCCACGCAGGCGAATGGTGCCGGCGGTCGGCGCCTCGGCGCCCGACATGATCTTGATCAGCGTCGATTTGCCGGCGCCGTTGTCGCCGCAGATCGCCAGGACCTCGCCGGCATGGACGTCGAGATCGATGCCGCTCAGTGCCTGGACGGCGCCGTAATTCTTGCCGACCGAGCGCATCGCGAAGATGGGCTCCGAGGCCGCCTTTTCTGTCATCCGCATGCTCTCCGGAGGGCGCGCAAACGGGCCGGCTGCAAAGGCCGGCCCGGACGAGGGGCGCCCTATTTCAGGAAGTCCTTGACGTTGTTCTTGTCGACGACGACCGCGTCCATGAAGAGATAGGGGCCGGTCGTGATGGCGCTCACCGGCTGCTTCTTCACGGCGATGGCCTCGACAGCCTCGACAGCCTTCACGCCCATTTCCTCGAAGGGAACGGTGACGGTCGCGAGGAAGGTGCTGTCCGGGTCGGCAATGCGACGATAGGTTTCGGCGCCGCCATCGACGGAAACGAGCGGAATTTCGCCCTTCTTGACGCCCTGGGCCTTGAGCAGATCGTCGATGATGTAGGCCTGACCGTCAAAGGAGGCCCAGATACCGTTGATCTTGCCCTGATTGCGCAGGAGCAGCGCCTGCACGCCGCTGCGAACATCGTCGCGCCAGCTTTGGGTGCGCGCCATGCCGTGCTTTCCGACTTCCTTGACCGCGGTGTTCTCGGACAGGACGACGTCGAGCACCTTGCCGCGAATGCGTGAGGCGATATTGCCGTCGAAACGCACCGACATCAGGTTGCCGGTGTAGCCCATCTGCCCGAGCAGATAGAGGGCTGCGTCCGCACCGACCTTGTATTCATTGGTCTGGATGTCGAACAGCGAGTACGGCCCGGCGCCGGACTGGACTGTGATGACCGGGATGCCCTTGTCCTTCGCGGCCTTGAACTGGGCTTCCGCCTCGACCGGCTTGCCCATGGCGACGATGATGGCGTCGACCTTCTTGGCGATCAGCGCCTCGAACTGCTCGGCGTGCTTCGGCAGCGCGCCTTCGGAATTCAGCAGGGTGATGTTCCAGCCCTTGGCCTTGGCCGCAGCCGCAGCCGCATTTGCAACGCGCGCATGCGTCTCCGAGGTGAACTGGAAGCCGATGACGCCGAGCTCGAATGCGGAGGCGCTGCCGACGCCCCAGGCCAGCGCCAGACAGCTGGCTGCAACCATCTTCACGAACTTCATGACTACCCCCTCCGGACCGCGCGGATGGCTGCGCGGCGTTGTTGCGTTCAAACCTTGAAGGCTGCCTTCCGCACCACGCTGGCCGAGAATGCGACCGAGCCGATGATGATGATGCCAAGCACGATATCCTGCACGTAATAGGCTGCGCCCATCAGCACGAGCCCGTTGCCAAGAACCTTGAGCACAAGCGCGGCAAAGACCGTCCCGGCCACATTGGGCTTGCCGGGCTCGAACATCGTCATGCCGAGCAGCACGGCGGCAATGGCGTAGAGAAAATAGTCGCCGGCCATGTTCGGAGCGGCGGAGGAGAGGCTCGCGGCGAGCAGCACGGCGGTGATCGAGGCGAAAACGCCGGCCAGCAGCAGGCCAAGCCGCTTCATCCGCATGGTCGCGATGCCTGCGAGCCGCGCCGCCTCATCAGCCTCGCCGGTTGCCGCCATATGGGCGCCGGTCCGGGTCCATTTCAGCAGCACATAGGAGATGCCGGTCGCCGCAAGCAGGAACCAGATCAGATTGGGCAGGCCGAGCGTCGTGCCGCGTGCCAGGCCGGTGAATCCGGCCGGCCAGCGCCCGACGAAGGCGACGCCCTGCGTGATCATGAAGGCGAGCCCCTTGGCGATGGCGGCCGTGCCGAGCGTCACGATCAGCGAAGGAACCTTCAGCACCGTGACGCCGAAACCGTTGAAGGCCCCCAGCCCGGCGCCCACCGCAAGAGCGGCCAGGACCGCGATCGCGGGGTCATAGCCCGCCTGGATGAACCAGCCAGCGGCGACTGCAGCCAGGCTCGCGACCTCGGCGATCGACAGATCGAGCTCGGCGATGGTCAGGGCGAGCGCAAAGCCGAGTGCAAGGATGGCGAGGAAGCTCGTGTCCTTGGCGATGTTCAGGAGATTGCCCGGGCTTGCGAAATTCGGCGCAAACGCGACGAAGAACCCGATCAGGGCGAGCCCCGCCAATGCAGTGCCATGCCGTTCGACAAGCGTGCGCATTCAGTGCGTTCCCCGCAACGGAAGCGCCATGCGGCCTCCGGGCGTCGCAAAGGGCTGATGGGGAGACGGGATCGAGTGTCGGGGCATCATGTCATGACAGCGGGCGAGCGGGCATTCCATCCGAACCGGCCGAAGCCGTACCGAATGGAACAACTCAACCCTAGTGCGGGGCCAACGCGAATGCGAGCCGGCGCAACGGGTTGAGAGCGAATTCTCCACTTCCAATTTCGCAACGTMAGGCCCATGCTGCACGTGCGGCCCCTCACTCGCGCCAACCGGCGAGCTGACGCCCGATTGGAGCCAGAGCCTGCTCTGCCTGTCGGAAGAGGCCAAACAGCCGATCATAGGGTTCGCGTGAGGCCGGGTTCGGCTGGTAGACCCGCGCCAGTCTGACAAGCGCTTCCTGCGCTGCGGCGAGATCCGGAAAGCGTCCGAGAGCGGTCCAGGCGACGATGGCAGCACCGAGCAGACCATGCTCCTCGCCTTCGACGACGCCGACCGGACGGCCGAGGATATCCGCCTTGATCTGACACCAATGGCGATTGGCAGCGCCGCCTCCGCCGAAGCGAAGTTCCGCGATCGGCCGGCCTGACGCTGCCTCGGCACGCTCCAGCACGACACGATTGAGGAAACCGACGCCCTCCATCACCGCCCAGGCGAGGTCAACCGCGCGGTGGCGGCGATTGAGCCCGACGAGAGCCCCGCGCAGTGACGGGTCCCAGTACGGCACGCGTTCGCCCTGGAGATAGGGCAGGAAGATCACCGGGGCGGCATCGCGCGGTTCCGCAAGGACGCGGCCAAGCTCGCGACCGGCTTGCGCCGGTTCGCCCTGGAAGCGACCGAGCAGCTCGAGCAGCCAGATCAGCGTGTCGGCCCCTGTCTGGCTGGGGCCGCCGAGCTGGGTGAGGCCGGCGCCCCAGTCTACCGTCATCAGCCCTTCGGCCCAGGCAGCCCGTGCATTGACGAGACCCAGCACCTCCGTCGTCCCGGACAGGTTGTAGCCAAAACCCGGACGCATGGCGCCCAATCCGACCACGCTCGCCCAGGTGTCGTTCGCCATGGCGATCACGGGCCGGCCGGCAAGATGGCCAAGTGCGCCTTCCAGCCCCGGCTGGACATGGCCCATGATCGAAACCGGCTGGCGCAGCGGCGGAAGAAGCGTCACCGGCAGGGCGGCAGCGTCGAACAGCGAACCGCCGGCGGGCGCGGCCGCTGCGGCCGCCTCCAGCCGCGCGAGCGAAACGGTATCGCTCGCCACGACCCCGGTCAGGCGCAGATTCAGATAGTCCTTGGGATCGAGAACATGCGCCGTGGCCGCGAGGATGCCCGGCTCGGACTGTTTCAGCCACCAAAGCCGCGCGAGCGGGTGGAAGGCATTGAGGCCCGCTGTCTCCGGATGCTCCTTCGGGCACGTGGCCAGAAGCGAGGGCAGCGTCGTGTCGGCGCGCGTATCGCGCCATAGCATGGCGGGACGGAGCACCTGGCCGTCGCGATCGACGAAGACCTGCGTGCGCGTCAGCGCCGAGATCGCCAATGCCTCGATCTGCCCGAAGAGCGTGGGATGGGAAGCCTGGAGCACGGCTGCGCTCTCGCGGAGCGCGCTCCACCAGTGGTCGGGATCGATCTCGGCGGCGCCGCCCTGCTCGATCGGCACCCGCATGACGATGCTATGGCGGGCCCGAAGCTGCCCCGCCTCGTCGACGAGAGCTGCGCGAAAACTGGTGCCGCCGAGATCGCAGGCGAGAACCATGCTCACCGGCGAATACTCCCGTCGCCGCTACGCCTGCCGGACATCACCCTCACCTGCATCGCCTTGATCCGTCGCTCCCTGCCAGGGGCCTGCCTCATAGCAGGAGAGCGAGCGGGCCCCCCCCCCCCCCCCCGCCGGAAGCTGGGGATCAGGCGAGCGCGGCTTCGGTTTCGTCGACCAGCCGCCAGAACAGGCGCACGCCTCCGTCCGGCGCGGTTTCGAGGCCGGGCACGGCAGAGAGCAGCTTGCGGGTATAGGCATGCTGCGGCCGGTCGAAGATCTCGTCGCGGGTCCCGTCCTCGACGATCCGGCCCTCGTTCATCACCACGACACGGTCGGCGACCTGCTCGACCACGCCGAGATCATGGCTGATGAACAGGCAGGAGAAGCCGTGCTTGCGCTGCAGCTCGGCGAAGAGCTCCAGCACCTGCGCCCGCACCGTCACGTCGAGGGCCGAGACCGGCTCGTCGGCGATCACGAATTTCGGACGGCGCACCACGGCGCGTGCGATCGCGATGCGCTGGCGCTGGCCGCCCGAGAGCTCGTGCGGATAGCGTGACGCGAAGCCGTCGGCGAGGCCGACCTCCGCCAGCACCTCCTGCAGCCGCGCCGCCTTCAGGGCCGCCGTCATGCCGGGCACCAGCCGGAGCGGCTCGGCCACGAGATCGCCGATGGTCATGCGCGGATCGAGCGAGGAATAGGGATCCTGGAAGACCATCTGGCAGTTCAGCCGGTAATCCCAATAGGCCGTCTCGCTCTTGTCGATCGGCTTGCCCTCGAAGCGGATCTCGCCGCTGGTCGGCTTGATCAGGCCGGCGATCGCATGGCCGAGCGTGGTCTTGCCCGAGCCCGAGCCGCCGACGACGGCGACGACTTGGCCCGGCGCGACATCCAGGCTGATGCCATGCAGTGCGCGCTTCGGCGCCTCCTTGCGGAAGAAGCCCTGGCGTCCGCCATAGTCGATCACGAGATCACGCACCGAGACGATCGGCGTTCCGGCTTCCGGCAGCGCGCGCGCCGGACCGCGATGCGGCATCGCGGCCAGCAGCTTGCGCGTATAGGGGTGCTTCGGCCGCGCCAGCAGCTCCTCGGTCCGGCCCTGCTCGACGACATCGCCCTGGCACATCACGATGGCGCGGTCGGAATAGCGCGCGATCATGCCGAGGTCGTGGCTGATCATCAGCACGGCGGTGTTGTTGGCCTTGGTCAGGTCGACCATCAGCTCCAGCACGTCGCGCTGCACGACAGCGTCGAGTGCCGTCGTCGGCTCGTCGGCGATCAGCAGCGCCGGCTTCAGCAACATCACCGAGGCCAGCATGATGCGCTGGCGCATGCCGCCGGAGAACTGATGCGGATAGGAGGTCAACGCGCCCTCGGGATCGCGGATGCCGACACGCCGGAGCATGTCGAGGATCAGCTCCTTGCGCTCGCTGGTGCTGAGCTTGCGATGCAGCGCCAGGCCCTCGTCGAGCTGCCGGCCGATCAGCATCGACGGGTTCAGCGAGGTCATCGGCTCCTGGAAGACCATGCCGACACGCGAACCGCGCATGGCGCGCAGCTGCTTCGGTTCCATGGTCGTGACCTCCTGGCCCTCGAACTTGATCGACCCGGCGACGCGCCTGACTGCGGGCGGGATGAAGCCCATCAGGGCGCGCGCAGCCAGGGTCTTGCCGGAGCCGGACTCGCCGACGATGCCGACGATCTCGCCTGGCGAGACGGAAAAGCTGAYGCCGTTGACGACGCGCTTGCCGGTGCTGCCGATCTCGAGCGTGAGGTCGTCGACGCGCAGAAGTGTTTCGGACGAGGCCATCACATTCCCCTCATGCGCGGGTCGAGCTTGTCGCGCACCGCATCGCCGAGAAGATTGATCCCGAGCAGCGTCAGCGAAATGCACAGGCCGGGGAAGATGCCGAGCCAGACGGCCTGGCCGATATAGGGCCGCGAACCGGCGAGCATGTTGCCCCAGGTCGGGGCCGGTGGCGGCACGCCGAGGCCGAGGAAGGAGAGCGCGCTCTCCGCCAGCAGCACATAGCCGAACATCGAGGTCGCCAGCACGGTCAGCGGCGCGATGCAGTTCGGCAGGATGTGGCGGGCCATGGTGAAGCCCTCGGAATTGCCCATCACGCGGGAGGCGGCGATGTATTCGCGCTCGCGCAGCGAAAGCACCGTGCCGCGCACGATGCGGGCGACCGAGGGCGCATAGGCGATGCCGAGCGCGACGATGATGCCGTATTTGTTGGCACCCACCACCGCGAGCAGGCCGAGCGCCAGCAGGATTCCGGGAAAGGCGAGCAGCGCATCGTTGAAGGCCATGACGATGCGGTCGAACCAGCCGCGGAGATAGCCACTGAAGACGCCGATCACGGTGCCCAGCGTCACGGCGAGCGTGACGGTCAGCAGGCTGATCCAGACGCTGGTCGCAGCGCCCGCCATCAGGCGGGAGAGCACGTCGCGGCCGAACTCATCGGTGCCGAGCCAGTGCATGGCGCTCGGCGCCGCGAGCTTGGCGCGGAACGAGAGCTGCAGGGGATCGTAGGGGGTCCAGACCGCGCCGGTCAGGGCGACGACGAGCAGGACACCGATGAGCAGACCGCCCAGCAGGGCGTTGGGTGCGGGGAGCTTCATTCGGCTGTCACCCGCGGGTCGAAGATGGGATAGCACAGGTCGATCACCAGATTGACGAGGACATAGGTGAAGGCGACGAAGAGCAGGCAGCCCTGGATCACCGGGTAATCGCGCGCGAAGATCGAATCGACCAGCAGACGGCCGAGGCCGGGAATGGTGAAGACGGTCTCGACCACGGCGATGCCGCCGAGCAGGTTGCCGAGCACGAGCCCGATCAGCGTCCAGGTCGGCCCGAAGGCGTTCTTGAAGGCGTGGCGCCAGAGCACGGCGCCTTCCGAGAGGCCCTTGGCGCGGGCATGGGTGATGTAGTCGAGCCGCAGCACCTCCAGCGTCGAGGCGCGCGCCATGCGCAGGATCACGCCGATCTCGTGCAGGAACAGCGTCAGGATCGGCATGACGAGGTAGAGGATGCCGCGTGTCGTGTCCTCGCCGATCGAGACATAGCCGACGACCGGAAGCCATTCGAGCTTCAGCCCGAAGAACAGCAGCAGGAGCAGGCCGAGCCAGAAGGTCGGGATCGAGAGCAGCAGCGTCGCCAGCCCCACCAGGGTGAGATCGAGCGAGCTGTTCTGGCGCCAGGCGGCAATCACGCCGGCCGGTACGGCGACCAGGCAGGCGAACAGCACCGCAACCAGCACCACCTGCGCGCTGATGAAGAAGCGCTGGGCGATGAGCGGCAGGACCGCCTGTTGCGAATTGATCGACTGGCCGAGATCGCCTTGCAGCAGATTGCCGAACCAGATCGCGAACTGCATCGGCAGGCTGCGATCGAGGCCCAGGCGTGCCCGGAGATCGGCCAGGCTCGCCGGATCGGCGAGGTCGCCCAACATGAGCTGGGCCGGATCACCCGGGATCAACCGGATCAGGACGAAAACCGAGACTGCCACGATGAACAGTGTCGGCAACGCCATCAGGATGCGCGTGAGCGCGAAACGCAGCATTGGTGCTTCCCCTCCCCGTCAGACCTGCGCCTCAATTGGCGAGGTTGACGCCCCACATCCGCATCTTCGACTGCCACGGCTGGAAATCGCGCACGCGCTTGGAATGCGCGATCACGTCGAGGCCGTTGAAGTAGATGATCAGCGGCACCTCTTCGATCATGCGCTTGTGCAGGTCGTCGAAGAGCTTCTGGCGCTCGGCCTTGTCCGAAACGACCATCGACTTGTCGATCAGTGCCTGCGCCTCGGCATTGTCCCAGACCTTGCGCGGCTGCTTGTCCTTCGGCCCGGCGAACTGCTCGAACCCGAGTGCGGGGTCGAAGCGTGCCGAATAGGAGAAGGACTGCATCTGGTAATTGCCCTTGTTGTAGCGATCGAGCTGGGTTGCCCAGTCCAGGACCTCGATCTCGGCATTGATGCCGGCGGCCTGCATCATCGCCTGAGCCACGACGGCGGCCGGGAAACTCGGCACGGTCGGGCGCTTGTTGGCGATGATCGAGATCTTCTCGCCCTTGTAGCCGGCCTCCTGGAGCAGCTTCTTCACCTTGGCCGGGTCATAGCTGAAGCCCTGCTTCTCGACCGGTCCGAAATAGGCCGAGCTCGGATAGATCGCCGAATTGTTCGGCGTGCCGAGATTGCTGGAGGCGGCTGCGACCAGCTCGGTCATGTCGAGCGAGGCGGCGATGGCCTGGCGCAGCTTGACGTTCTTGATCAGCGCGTCGTTCGTCTGGAACAGGAAGGTGTGGCGCACGGCGTTCGGGGCGACCTTCACGTCGAGCTTGGGATTCTTGCGCAGTTCCTCGACATYGCTCGGCAGGATTTCGGCCATGTCGATGGCGCCTGAGATCAGGCCGGCCTTCACCGTCGCGGGATCGCGCACGACAAGGAACTTCACGTCCTTGATGAGCGGCTTCTTCAGGCCGATATAGCCGTCGCGCTTGTCGCTCTTCGGCGACACATAGCCGTCGAAGGCGGTCATGGTGAAATACTCGCCGCGCTTCCAATCGCCGATCTTGAACGGCCCGGTGCCGACCGGCTTGTCCCAGGAACCGTCCGCCTTCAGCGAGTCCTTGTGGATGACGGCGGCCATGGCGCAGTCGGTGCGTGCCAGCGCGTCGAGGAAGAGCGCGCTGGGCGAGTTGATGCGCATCACGACGGTGTTGGCGTCGGGAGCCTCGATCGCCTCGACCTTCAGGCCATTGCGACCGTCGAATTCGGACAGGCAACGCCACTCCGTCTTCGGATCCATGTAGCGGTTCCAGCTCCAGACGACGTCGGCCGAGGTCAGCTTCGCGCCATTGTGGAACTTCACGCCCTTGCGCAGCGTGAAAGTGTAGGCCTTGCCGTCGGCCGACATCTCGACCTTCTCGGCGAGAAGCGGCCCGACCGTGCCATCCTCGGCATAACCGACCAGGCCCTCGACGAGCTGCAGGACGAAATCATCCGTGTTGTCGTCGCGGTTCACGCCGGGATTGGAGCTGCGGATATCGGCAGCGACCGCGACCGTGACGGACTGGGCGGCGGCCGGACCAGCGACGAGCGCTGAGGTCGCCAGTGCGAAGGCCGAGGCATAGATGCGGTTCATGTCGATGTTCCTGTTGTCGTCGTTCTTCTTGGTTTTGAGATGAGCTGGCCCGGGTCCGGCGCGGGCCAGGAGCAACGCCTCAATTGGCGAAGCTGACCTCCCAGAGCCGCGGCTTCCCAGCGACCCAGGGGGCAAAGCCGCGCAGCTTCCTGGAGACACCGGCCGTGTCGACCTGATTGTAGAGGAAGATCAGCGGAGCTTCGGCGAGCATCAGCTTGTGGAGCTCGTCGAACAGCTTCTGGCGCTCGGCCGGATCGCCGACGAGAGTCGCCTTCTCGATCAGCTCGTCGGCACGCCGGCTGTCCCAGGCCTTGGACGGGAATGCGTCCTTGGGTCCGCTGAACTGGTTGTAGCTCTGGGCAGGATCGATGCGGGCGGAATAGCTGAAGGACATCATCTGGAAGTTGCCCTTGGAATAGCGGTCGAGCTGGGTCGCCCATTCCAGCACCTCGATCTCGCTGTTGATGCCGGCGGCCTGCAGCATGGCCTGGGCCACGACCGCGGCCGGGAAGCTCGGCACCGTCGAGCGCTTATTGGCGATCAGCTTGATCGGCTGGCCCTTGTAGCCGGCCTCGGCGAGCAGCTTCTTCACCTTGGCGAGGTCCTGGGTGTAACGCTGGCGCTGCACCTCGCTGTAATAGGGCGACGTGACATAGATCGCCGAGTTGTTGGTCTTGCCGAGCTCGTTCGAGGTGTGCGCGACGATCTGGTCGAGATCGAGCGCGGCCGCGATCGCCTGGCGCATCCGGACATCGCCGAGCAGGGCGTCGCGCGTCTGGAACAGGAAGGCGTGCTTCGTCGCGCTCGGGGCGCTCATCACCTCGAGATTGGGGATCTTCTTCATTTCCGGCACGTCGGAATCAGGGACGTCTGCCACATGCAATGCGCCCGACATCAAGCCGGCCTTGATCGTGGCGCCATCGGCGATGGAGAGGAATTTCACCTCCGGCACCAGGGCACGCTTGCGGCCAACATAGCCGTCGCGCTGCTCGCCCGGGGGCGAGACGTAACCGTCGAAGCGCTTCAGCGAGACGAATTCGCCGCGGCGCCATTCGCCGAGCGTGAAGGGGCCGGTGCCGATCGGCCGGTCCCAGCTGCCGTCGGCCTTCACCGAGTCCTTGTGGATGATCGCGACCATGGCGCAATCGGTGCGCGCCATGGTGTCGAGGAACATCGCACTGGGCTTTTCCAGCTTCATGACGAAGGTCGACGGATCAGGTGCGTCGACACTGGTGACCTTCATGCCGGTCCGGCCGTCGAATTCCGCCCGGCAGCGCCAGTCGGTCTTCGCGTCCATGTAGCGGTTCCAGTTCCACAGCACGTCGGCCGAGGTCATGACCGCGCCATTGTGGAACTTCACGCCCTTGCGCAGCGTGAAGGTGTAAGTGAGCCCGTCGGGCGAGACCGCGATCGACTCCGCCAGCAACGGCGCGACCGCGCCGTTCTCGCGGTAGCCGACCAGGCCCTCGACCATGTGCAGCACGACGGCATCGGTATTGTCGTCCCGGTTGACGCCCGGGTTGGTCGAACGGATGTCCGCATTGAGCGCGACATTGATCGTCGATTGCTGGGCCAGAACCGGCGCAGCAACAAGGATCAAAGCAATAGCCAGGGACGACGTCAGGTTCACTTCATTTCCCCTTCAGCACGGTGAGAGGCGCAGCATCTGCACGCAGGCGGGTCAGCGTTTCCGCCAGGAATTCCTCGACGCGCGGCACAGCCTTGACGCCGTCATGCGGCATGTTCGGCACCAGATTGAAGCGCACCTTCACGCCTGCGGCTTCGAAGGAGCGCTGCAGGCTGGCGAGCCGCTCAGGGCGCGTCTTGCCGGCATGGTTGGCGTCCGGCATCCAGTTGCGGCCGCCTTCCTTGTGGGTGATCTCCCAGGTCTCCAGATCGGCCGCGCCGACGATCATCTGGACCGGCACCTTGGCGAGGGCCGCCAAGTCGATCTCCTGTCCGAAGAGCGCCGCGAAATTGCGCGTGCCGACCCACCAGTCGCGCGTCGGATCGAGCAGCGTGACCGAACCCGGTGCTCCGATGCAGGCAGCCCAGAGGCGGTCGGGATGCAGAAGCATGAAGCGATGTGCGAAGTGCCCGCCGCCGGAATATCCGAACAGGGCAAAGCGCTTGAAGTCGAGATTGTAGCGCTCGCCGACCTCATCGACGATGGCAAGCAGTTCGTGATCGTAGCGGATGTCGGCTTCGCGCATGTACTTGAAGCCGTCACGATAGCCGTCGCCCCGCACCCCGACCGGGAAGAGCGGCGCGAGCACGATGCAGTTGTTCCAGCGCGCGAACTCGGTGAAGGCATCGCGATAGGTGATGAAACTGCGGCCGGTGCCATGCATGGCGACGACCAGCGCCGGCGGCTCGCCGCCCTGCCCCACTGACGGCGGCACGTAGAGGCAATAGGCAAAGCGGGGATCGTGCCGGCTGGCGAAGACCGTGGTCCGGTCCATGTCGTAGAGCGCGGCGGCCTTGTCGGCCTTCTTGGCTTCGGGCGCTTCACGCGTCGCAGTCATCGCAGCCATCGGATATCCTTTATTGGCTTTTAAATTGGCGCCAATTATGTTGCACGTTGCATTCGGGCTGGCAAGCTTGGATCGGTCGCTTCGCCCGGTAGCGAAATCGCGGCGAGATGAGCTAGGGAATGACGATGACGACCGTGAAGCGTAAGCCGAAATCGAAACACGCCCTGGCTGGCGAGATCGCCGAGGCGATCAAGCTCGGCCAGTTCCGCTCCGGCGAATGGCTCCGCCAGATCGACATCGAGCAGAAATTCGCCGCGACGCGCTTTGATGTTCGCACCGCGCTCGACGAACTCGTCGTGCGCAAGGCGATCGAACATGTCCCCAACCGGGGCTACCGCGTGGCCGAGATCGATCGAGAGACCCTGCGCCATATCCGGTCTGTCAGGATCGTGATCGAGACCTCCGTCGCGACCGCAATCGTTGGCCGGATGACGCCGGCAACCCTCTCGACGCTTCGTGGCCTCGCCGAGGAGTTCGGCGTGGCGGTGCGCGAGGGCACGCGCGCCGACCAGAGCCGGGTCAACGCCGAATTTCACGAAGTGATGTATCATCTCAGCGGCAACCCCGTGCTGGAGGAGCTGATCTGGAACCTGCGTGATCGCGGGCGCGGGTCGAACGTCACGGTATGGGCCTCCCACGAGTCGCTGCTGCGCAGCGACCGTGACCATCACGCCATGCTCGAAGCCATCGAGAAGCGCGACATTGCGCGCCTCTCGCAGTTGATTGCAGCTCATATTCTCAAGGATGCACCCGAGAGAGAGCCGGGGGACCTTTAGTCGGTGACGCTGACTTCCCAGAGTCTGGGCTTGGACAGGATCGAGGACTGGTAGCCCTTCACGCGCTTCGCATAGACGCCGGCATCGAGCCCATTATAGAGCATGACCATTGGCACCTGGGCGATGAAGCGCGTGTGCAGTTCGTCGAACAGCTTCTGGCGCTCGGCCTTGTCCGAAACCACCATCGACTTGTCGAGCAGCGCGAGGGAGTCCGGATCGTCCCAGACCTTGCGCGGCTGGGTCGCCTTCGGACCGGCGATCGACTCGAAGCTCAGTGCGGGGTCGAGGCGGGCCGAATAGGGGAAGGCCTGCATCTGGTAGTTGCCCTTGCTGTAGCGGTCGAGCTGCGTCGCCCATTCCAGCACTTCGATCGAGACATTGATGCCGGCACCCTGCAGCATCTGCTGCGCGATCACCGCGGAATCGAAGCTCTGCGGGTAGCGCTTGTTGGCCAGCATCACGATCGGCTCGCCCTTGTAGCCGGCTTCCTGAAGCAGCTTCTTGGCAGCCGCGACATCGTGCTTGTAGCCCTGCTTCTGCACCGGCCCGTAATAGGACGACATCGCAGGGACGATCGAATTGTTCGGCTTGCCCAGGCCGTCCGTGACGGCGGAGACGATCTCGTTGACGTCGAGCGCTGCGGCAATCGCCTGGCGCAGCTTCTGGTTCTGCAGCAACGGATCGCGGGTCTGCAGCAAGAGGCCGACCAAGCCCATGTTCGAGACGAGCGAGACCTCGACCTTGGGGTTCTTGCGCAGCTCGCCGACTTCAGCATTGGCGACGTCGGGGATGACGTCGATGTCGCCGCGCAGCAATGCGGCCTTGGCGGTGGAGCTGTCAGGTACGATCAGGAAGCGGACTTCATCCACCAGCGGACGCTTGCTGCCGGTATAGCCATCGATCTTGCCGGGAAGGCTGGCGTAGTCGGCATTGCGCACGAGCCGGATATATTCGCCGCGGCGCCATTCGCCGAAGCTGAATGGCCCGGTGCCGATCGGCTTGTCGAAACTGCCATCCGCCTTCACCGAATCCTTGTGCATGATCCCGGTCATGGCGCAATCGGTGCGGGCGATGCTGGCAAGGAAGAGAGAGCTCGGCTTGTCGAGCTCGAACACCACCGTCGAAGCATCCGGCGCCGTTACGGATTCGACCTTGACCCGCCCTCGCCCGTCGAATTCCGAAAGGCAGCGCCATTCGGWCTTCGGGTCCATGTAGCGGTTCCAGCTCCAGACGACGTCGGCGGCCGTCAGCGGCGCGCCATTGTGGAACTTCACCCCCTTGCGCAGTGTGAAGGTGTAGCTCAGCCCGTCCTCGGACAGCGCGACCTTCTCGGCAAGGAGCGGCTTGACCTCGGCATCATCGCCATAGGCGACGAGGCCCTCGACCATATGCAGCACGACGGCGTCGGTATTGTCGTCCCGGTTCACACCCGGATTGATGCTGCGGATATCGGCATTGAGATGCGCGCGAATGCTCGTCGGCGCCGCGAGCGACGGGCCGAGACCTGCCAGCAGCGCGGTCATTGCCGCACTGGCAAGCGCTGCTGCTGCAATCGGTTTGAAAGCCATGTTCGATCCCCTCCTGATTTTTGTTAGCGAATGGCGTCGGGCCGCCCTCTACGGCTCCGACGCATGCAAAGAACTCACTCGGCGGCTTCGGCCAGCGTCACCGGATCGTCAGTCAGGCTGTAGCGCGTGAACCGCCGGTTCAGGGCCGGCAGCGGGGCCACTTCCATGATGCCCTTCGCCGGCTGCATGATCACCATCGACACAGTGGCCGAGAGGTTGCCGGTCTCGTTGGGGCGCGGCGGGCGGCAGACGGCATAGGGCGACAGGAAGTCGTCGAAGAACGCATTCTTGAGATCGGCGACGCTGAGCTTGCGGCCGGCATCGTCGAGCAGCTTGCGGACGCGCCAGTCGCGGTAGAAACTCTCCGGCACACGCGGAATGCCAGTGTCCTTGATCTTGGTGAGCGCGATCGAGCCGACCCAATGGTTGGCATGAACGATCAGGCCATCACTCGGGTAGATCGGGAAGGCCTCGTCCGGAGCGCATTCGAAGTCGATGGCGAAGCCGGCGACCGTCGAGAGCATCATGTTGTTCGAGCAGGCCTTCGGCGTCGTCGCCACGGCCTTCATCGCCATGGCGAAATGCTCCTGCTCCAGCACCTTGCGCCGGATCAGCGCCAGCGGCACGCCGGCCTGGGTGAAGTCGCGCTCGGACTCCAGATAGTTGGCGGTGATCGAAACGCCGGCGGCGTTCATGCCGCAGCGAGCAAGACCGCCCGCCTCGACAAAGGTCAGGAAATCCGGGCCGTCATCGCGGCGCACGCGCAGCACGATGGCGGTCTCGGCGCATTCCGCCTTCCAGTCCCAGTTCTGGCCGTGGATGAGTTCCCCCGTCGCGCTGCGCTCGGGCAGAATGACCGCGCCCGTGCAACCATCGTCGAGCTCCTCGCCGGCCTCGACCGGCTTGGCCTTCTCGAGCCGTGCCTTGGCCATCACTTCGGTGCGGGCATTGACCATCACGATATCTTCGAGCGTGACGCCGGCACCGTCGGCTATGCCGCGCATCTCCTCGACATAATGGGCGCCGAAAGCCTCGATCTCGCGGGCGAATTCGGCGATCAATCGCGACTTGGCAACGGCATCGTAGCCGAGCTCGGTGAGCTGGCCGCCATAGAGCTCGATGCTGCGCTTGACGCGCGCGGGGACCGCGGCGCCATGCTGCCGGCCGCGCTCATAGGGCGATCCCGAAACATCGATGAATGGAAAGGGCTCAACCATGGACCAAATCTCCGCGCCGGCTCTGGCGCCCGGCTAACAGTTAATGTATTTCATCACGCAGTAAGACAATCAAGAGGAAATTCATGGCCGAACCGACCCGGCTCCAGCAGGATCTGGCCGAGCGCATCATCCAACTGGCGCGCGAGGATGGTCTCGCRGCGGGCGYATGGCTCAACGAAAATAATCTGGCCAAGCGCCTGAATGTCTCGCGGACCCCGGTTCGGGCGGCGCTCAGCCATCTCGAAGGCCAGGGAATCGTGCTTCGTCACCCCAACAAGGGCGTCGAACTGGTCAGCGCGCTTCCGCTTCCGGCAGACAGTGCCGGCTCGCCCGACGAGACCGACCTCGCTCTGGTCAGGATCGCACGCGACCGCGAGAGCGGCGCGCTTGGCGATGACGTTTCCGAGCTGGAGCTGATGCGCCGATACGAGATGGCGCGACCGGAAATCCAGCGCACCCTGAAGCGCCTGGCCGAGCTGGAGATGGTGGAGCGCAAGCCAGGCTATGGCTGGCGCTTCCTGCATGAATCCTCGGATTCGTCACTGCGAATGGAGCGCTATCGCTTCCGGATGCTGCTCGAGCCCATGGGTTTTCTCGAACCTGGCTTTCGCCTCGACGAGCACTGGGCGGTGGAGATGCTGAGGCGGCACCGCCACACCCTCACCCAGCCCTGGCGCGAGTCCTCCAGTGTCGCCTTCTACGAGATGAACGCGGCCTTTCACGAAGGCCTCGCGGCCGCATCGGGCAACCGCTTCATCCACTCCGCCATCCGCCGAGAAAACCAGATGCGACGGCTCTCCAACTATGATTGGGGCTCCGGCACCGAACGGGTCCAGGTCAGCTGCACCGAGCACATCGAGATCCTCGAACGCCTGCAAGCCGGAGACCGGGAAATCGCCTCGGTCCTGATGCGCCGGCATTTGCAGCGCGCCAGCGAACTCAAGCGGAGAGTCCGGCAACCGCCGCCCACGGCCGGCTAGCAAGGCATGTGAAGTKATATTGTCTTTCGTACGGAATAAAGACAGTATCGCCTCTCGCCAATGGCGCGCCCGTGATGGGATCGCCCCCGCCCGAGGATCGCTTCATGCCAGCCACCGCCCTTCGTAGCGAAACCGACCGCAGCAACGCTCCGGACGCCTTCTGGATGCCGTTCACGCCGATGCGCGGCTTCAAGCAGGAGCCGATGCTGTTCGAGCGCGCCGAGGGCATGCACTACTTCACTCCCGAGGGGCGCCAGGTCCTCGACGCGATGGCAGGCCTCTGGTGCGTCAATGCCGGCCACGGCCAGCAGCGCATCGTCGAGGCGATCCGTGAGGCGGCTGGGCGCCTCGATTTCGTCTCTTCGTTCAAGATGAGCCATCCTGCCGCGCAGACCTATGCGGCACGGCTGTGCGATTTCGCGCCCGAGGGGCTCGATCACGTCTTCTTCGTCAATTCCGGCTCCGAGGCGGTCGATACCGCGCTCAAGATCGCACGCGCCTATCACCATGCGCGCGGCGATGCGCGCCGCACCAAGCTGATCGGCCGGGCCAAGGGCTATCACGGCATGGGTTTTGGCGGGCTGTCCGTGGCAGGCCTCGGCCGGCACAAGCGCGGCTTTGGCCCGCTGCTGCCGGAAGTCGCCCATCTCGCCCTGCCCTATGATGCCGGCATGGCGTTCTCGCGCGGCCAGCCGGACACCGGCGCGGCCTATGCCGAGGAACTCGAGCGCGTGCTCGAGATGAACGATCCGGCCAGCGTCGCTGCCGTCATCGTCGAGCCGGTGACCGGCTCGGGCGGCGTCTATCCGCCGCCGAAGGGTTATCTCGAGCGCCTGCGCGCGATCTGCGACAAGCATGGCGTGCTCCTGATCTTCGACGAGGTCATCACGGGCTTTGGACGCCTCGGCACCCCATTCGCGGCGCAGGCGTTCGGCGTGACGCCCGATCTCATCACCTGCGCCAAGGGCATGACCAATGGCGCGGTGCCGATGGGCGGCGTCATCGTCTCGAATACGGTCTATGATGCCTTCATGGCCGGCCCGCCCGAGGTGATCGAGCTGTTCCACGGCTATACCTATTCGGCTCACCCGCTCGCTTGTGCCGCTGGGCTCGCCACGCTCGATGTCTTTGCCGAACAGGGCATCGTGGCGCGCGCAAAGGCGGCAAGCACGCATTGGCAGGAGCGTGCGCTGGCGCTCAAGGGCTCCCCGCATGTTGCCGACATCCGCAGCATCGGCCTGCTCGGCGCCGTGGAGCTGACACCGCGGCCAGGGCAGCCCRGCGCGCGCGGAGCGGCCTGCGCCAAGGCCTGCTATGAGGCCGGCGTGCTGGTGCGCGGGTCGGGCGACACGATCGTGCTGTCGCCGCCGCTCATCGTCTCGGAAGGCGAGATCGACCTGGTCTTCGCGACCATCGCGACAGCCCTGCTCAGCATCGATTGATGCATCGGCTCTTCAGGACTTGATCGCAACCTCCCAGGCCCGCGCGCGCGACTCCCACGGCACGAAGCCGGAGACGCGCGCCGTCGAGGCCCAGGCTTCGATCGAGTTGAACAGCATCACCAGCGGCACGTCGTCGATCATCCGCTTGTGCAGTTCGTCGAAGATCTTCTGACGCTCGGCCGGGCTCTCGATCTTCGAGGCCTTGTCGAGCAGCGCAATCACAGCGGGGTCATCCCAGACCTTGCGGGGCTGGTCCGCCTTCGGCCCGGTGAAATGCTCGAAGCTCAGCGCCGGGTCGAGCCGCGCCGAGTAGGAATGCACCATCAGCTGGTAATTGCCCTTGAGGAAGCGATCCATATGGGTCGCCCACTCCACGACATCGATGTCCGAGTTGACGCCGACGGCCTGGAACATCGACTGCAGCACGACTGCGATGTTGAAGCTTGGCGCCGATTTACGGTTATTGGTGGTGATCTTCAGCCGCTCGCCCTTGTAGCCGGCCTCGGTGAGAAGCTTCTTCGCACGCGCCGGATCGTAGCCGTGCGAGAGGTTCTGCACGTCGCTGTGATAGGCCGACTTGGCGTGGATCGTGGAGTTGTTCGGCTGCACGCCGAGATCGGAGACGATCGCGACGAGCTGGCTGAAATCGATGGCCGCCGCAAGCGCCTGGCGCATCGCCGGCATCCTGAAGACCGGGTCGTTGGTCTGGAAGAGCAGTGCATGGCGCGCTGCCGTGGTCGCGGTCTGGACCGTTATGCCGGGAGCCTTCTTCAGCTCGGAGACATCAGAGCCCAGCACTTCGGCAATGTCGATCTGGCCTGCGATCAGGCCGGCCTTCACCGAGGCTGCATCCGGGACGACCAGGAACCTGACCTCCGGAACGAGCGGCCGCTTGCTGCCGGCAAAGCCGTCGAGGCCGCCAGGCAGCGACTGGTAGCCATCGAAGCGCGTCAGGCTGATCTGCTGGCCGCGACGCCACTCGCCGAACTTGAACGGGCCGGTTCCGACCGGTGCTTTCCACGAACCGTCAGGATTCAATGAATCCTTATGGATTACCGCGGCGCTGCCGCAATCGGTGCGCGCCAGCGAGAACAGGAAGAGCGCGTTGGGCTCGTTGATGCGCATTCGCACGGTGGTTGGCGACACGGCTTCGACCGCTTCGACCTTGAGCCCGCTGCGGCCGTCGAAATCGGCAAGGCAACGCCATTCCGTTTTCGGGTCCATATAGCGCTGCCAGCTCCAGACGACGTCCGCGGCGGTCAGCGGCGCACCGTTGTGGAAGGTCAGTCCCTTGCGCAGTTCGAAGGTGTAGCTCAACCCATCCGGTGAAGTCTCGACCTTCTCCGCCAGCATGGGCCCGACGGTGCCGCCTTCGCGATAGGCGACCAGCCCTTCGACCATGTGGAGGGTCACCGCGTCGCTGTCGTCGTCGCGATTGACGCCCGGATTCGTGCCGCGAATATCGGCCCTGAGGGCGATGGTCAGGGTTTGCGCCGCCACCGGAGCACTCGACAGTGCCGCGAGCAGCGCCATCGTCGCAATGCGCGTTCGTGAAGCACGTCTCATGAGCAAGGACCTCCCAATCCCCGTGTCAGGCCGCAGCCGCGACGGCGACCGGATCGCCGGAAAGGCTGTAGCGGGTGAAGTGCCGGTTGAGCGCGGGCAGCGGCGCCACCTCCATGATGCCGAGCCCGGGCTCCATCACGATCATCGCGACGCTCGCCGTCAAATCGCCGGTCGCTCCGGCTCGTGGCGGGCGACAGACGGCATAGGGCGACAGGAAATCGTCGAAGAGCGCGGCCTTCAGATCCTCCCGTGTCAGGAAACGCTGCGGCTCGGTCAGCAATCGCCTGACACGCCAGTCGCGGTAGTGACTGTCGGGTGAGCCGAAGCCGGTATCGCGTAGCTTGGCAAGCGCGACCGGACTGATCCAGTGGTTCGCGTGCACGATGAGCCCATCTTCCGGGTAGACCGGAAAGGCCTCGTCCGGGGCGCATTCGAGGTCGATGGCAAAGCCCCGGTCCTGGCTCAGCATCATATTGGTCGAACAGGCCTTCGGCGTGGTCGCCACTACCTTCATCGCCAGTGCCAGGTGCTCCTGCTCCAGTGCCTTGCGGCGCACCAAGGCGAGCGGAACGCCTTCCTGGCGGTAGTCGCGATCACTGCGCAGATAATTGCCGGTCACGCAGATGCCGGCTTCGTTCATGCCGTGACGACCGAGGCCGCCCGCCTCGACGAAAGTGAGCAGATCGGGCCCATCCTGCCGGTGCACGCGCAACACGATCGCGGTTTCCGCGCATTCCGGCTGCCAGTCCCAGTTCTGGCCCTGGATGATGCCCCCGCTCCAGCTTCGCTCCGGCAGGATGATGGCGCCGGTGCAGCCATCGGCCATCTTCTCCTCCTCCTCCTCATCGTCCTCATCGATGGGGCGGGAGGCAAGGAGGCGCGCCTTGGCGACGATCTCCGTCCGTGCATTGATCATGATGATCGCCGAGAGGTCGAGCCCGGCCCCGTCGGCGATGCCGCGCATTTCCTCGAGATAGGCCTCGTCGAAGGCAGCAATTCCCCGGCTGAACTCGGCGATCAACGCTTCACGTTCACCTGGCTTCGATCCGAGCCTGTCGAGCTGGCCTGCGTAGAACCGTGCGCTGCGATGCACGCGATCTGTCACCGCCGCACCATGTTGCCGCCCTCGCTCGTAAGGCGACCCAGATACCGAGACGAAGGGAAATGGTGCAATCATCCACAGGCTCTGTGTTTTTTATTGCAGTTATATACACTGGACCATCGCCAAACCTTATTGTCAATGGCAAGAAAGGGAAGCTTCGGAGACGCCCACGTGTCGAGCGGACTGCATCGCGAAATCATTGGTGACATCCTGCGGCTCGGTCGGGACGAAGGATGGGCGGTCGATGCCCCGGTCGGGGAAAAGCCACTGGCCGCTCGCCTCGGTGTTTCACGAACGCCTGTGCGCCGCGCCCTGATTGATCTCAGCGAACGCGGCATTCTGCGGCGGGAACTCGGCTCGGGCTTCAAGCTCAACCGCCCGATCGATGCCGCGGTCGTCGCGGAATGCAGCAATGACGCTGCCGGCGGCGCGGAGCTCTACCGGAAGATCCTGAACGACCGCGCCTCGGGCCTGATCCCGCTATCGGTGACGGAGAACGCGTTGCTTGTGCATTTCGGCGCGTCGCGCGGCGATCTGCGGCGCGCCTTGCTGCGCCTCTCCGCGGAAGGAATCGTCCAGCGCCAGCGCGGCCATGGCTGGCAGTTCTCGGAAAGCCTCGATAACCCGCAGGCTATCCTCGAGAGCTATGCCTTCCGCGAGGCGGTCGAGACCGCGGCGCTCAGCCAACCCGACTACCGCATCGATGGCGCCGCGCTCGAACGGATGCGCAATGCGCATGAGGCGCTGATGCGCAAGCCCGCCTCCGAGATCGCGCCGGACATGTGGTTCCAGGTGAATGCGGAATTCCATGAGACGCTCGCCTCATGGTCACGCAACCGCTTCTTCCTGCAGGCGGTCAAGCGCCAGAATGCCCTGCGGCGCATGCATCAGTTCGTCGACTTCCCGCAATTGACGCCTGACCAGATCAAACAGTCCTGCGAGGATCATCTCGCCATCCTCGACGCTTTGGCAGCGGGGGATCGCCCGCGTGCCGTCGCCCTGCTCTCGGCCCATCTGAGCCAGGCAGCACAGGACTGGCACAATCAGAACTAAAGACGCATGCGCGCCCTTGCCCCGGGGCTTGGCTTTTCCTTCGGTCTTCCCGATGGTTCGGGCGCCGCTCCCGAAAGGTGGCAAAGCCCACGCCTCCCCTTTGCCAGCAGGATGCCATGTCTGATCGCAGGAATATCGGCACCTTCGACTATGTCGTGATCGGTGCGGGCTCGGCGGGCTGCCTGCTCGCGAACCGGCTCTCGGCCGATCCATCCAAGCGCGTGCTCGTGCTGGAAGCCGGTGGCATGGACGACTGGATCTGGTTCCACGTCCCGGTCGGCTATCTCTACGCGATCGGCAATCCGCGTGCCGATTGGCTGTTCCAGACCGAGCCGCAGGCGGGGCTGGGCGGGCGGGCGCTCGCCTATCCGCGCGGCAAGGTCGTCGGCGGCTGTTCGGCGATCAATGCGATGATCTACATGCGCGGCCAGGCGGCCGATTACGACGGCTGGCGGCAACTCGGCCTGCAGGGCTGGAGCTGGGACGACGTACTGCCCTATTTCCTGAAGCACGAGGACCATATCGCGCCGCCGGCCGGCGGATTGCATCGCTCCGGCGGTGAATGGCGCGTCGAGAACCCGCGCGTGCGCTGGGCCATTCTCGATGCCGTCCGGGATGCGGCACAAGCGGCGGGCATCGCCAAGATCGACGACTTCAACACCGGCGACAATGAGGGCTCGGCCTATTTTCAGGTCAACCAGAAGCGCGGCCGGCGGGTGAGTTCCTATCGCGCCTTCCTGGTTCCGGCGCTTGGCCGCTCCAATATCCGGCTGGAAACCCATGTGCTGGTCGAGCGCATCATCATCGAGAAGGGCCGCGCCCGCGCGGTCGAATTCATCCATCAGGGCGAGAAGCTGCGGGTGGACGTGAGTGGCGAGGTTGTGCTGAGCGCCGGCGCAGTCGGCTCACCTGCCATTCTCGAGCGATCAGGCATTGGCGACGGCGAAAGGCTCCAGGCTCTGGGCATCGAGACGCGGCGCCATCTGCCGGGCGTCGGCGAGAACCTTCAGGACCATTTGCAGATCAGGCCCGTCTACAAGGTGGAAGGCGTGCGCACGCTCAACAGCGACTATGCCAAACTCTGGCGCAGGCCGCTGATGGCGCTGGAATATGCGGCGCTGCGCACCGGGCCGCTGACCATGGCGCCCTCGCAGGTCGGAGCCTTCGCCAAATCCTCGCCGGATTACGCCACGGCCAATCTCGAATTCCATTTCCAGCCGCTTTCGCTCGACAAATGGGGCGACGGGCTGCACCCGTTCGGCGCCTTCACCGCCAGTGTCTGCAACCTGAGACCTTCGAGCCGTGGCAGCGTGCATCTGAAGAGCCCCGACGCGAGCGACGCTCCCGCGATCTCGCCGAACTATCTCGCAACGGATGAGGACAAGCAGGTCGCGGTCGATGCGCTGAAGCTCGCGCGCCGGATCGTCGCGCAGCAGCCGCTCGCACGATTCAAGCCCCAGGAACATGTGCCTGGTCCCTCGGTGACGTCGGATGCGGAGCTTCTGGAGGCGGCAGGCCGGCTCGGCACGACGATCTTCCACCCGGCCGGAACCGCCAGGATGGGACGAGACGACGATGCCGGCGCCGTGCTCGACGAACGCCTGCGCCTGCGCGGTGTCGAGGGCTTGCGCGTCATCGACGCTTCCGCCATGCCGCGCATCACCTCGGGCAATACGGCCGCCCCGACGATGATGATCGCTGAAAAGGGTGCCCAGATGATCCGGGACGATGCCCGACGACGTTGACGTCCTCGCCGCGCAGGAATCTGCGGTCAGCCTGGCTGGGGCATGCAGGGGGGCGGCTCGAGGTTGCGGCAGAGTCGCGATGAGGTCGGCATCAAGACGGATTCATCCCGTCGTGATCGAAGGCCTGGTCGCCGTCTCACCCGCCTCCAATGCAGGCTCGCTCTCGTCCTTGAGCTCGACGCCTGTCAGCGAACGCCGGAGCGCTTCCCGCATGAGCCAGGCGAGCTTGAAGGCCGCGTGTTCGAAGGAGAGCCCACCCGGGCGGATGTTCGAGACGCAGTTGCGCGTGGCATCGCTGAGGCCGCGTCGCGGCGCGAAGGTGAGATAGGCGCCAAGCGAGTCCGGCGAAGACAGACCGGGTCGCTCGCCGATCAGCACCGCGACGAGGCGTGCGCCCAGTGCCTCAGCCGCCTCGTCGCCCAGCGCGACGCGTGCCTGGCTCGCAATCACGACCGGCGCGAGTGTCAGCCCCTGGCGCTGCAGCAACGGCAGCATGGCTGCGATGAGCGGCGCCGCATTCTGCTGGACTGCCGTCGAGGACAGGCCATCGGCGACGACGAAGGCGAAATCGAACGCACCGCGTCGGGCCTGCAGCATCGCCTGCGCCTCGGGAGAGAGACGCCGCCCGAGATCGGGCCGCCGCAGATAGAGATCGCGCGAGGGTGCGGCGCTCTCAACCTGCACCGTCTCCAGCGAGAGCGCTGCGAGTTCGGCCGCGACCTCGTCGGAGCGGAACGGAATATGAACCGCGTCGCGTGCCTGCGCATGGGCGAGGCCGAAGCGCAGGACCTCGCGCGTCGGCAAGGAAGCACCCGCGCGGCCGAGCGCAATGCGGGCCGGCGTCAGCCGCGTCAGCGCGGCCCAGCGCTCGTCGGCCGGGAGCATGTCGTCGCCGCTCACGCCGCCTGCCCCTGCATGGCCGCCAGCAAGGCTTGCCCACCCCGCCCGCTGCTCAACCGCCCGGCCTCATCCGTGATGTCCATGCGTCGCAGCCAGGCCTCGAACTCGGGTGCGCGTCGCAGCCCGAGCACTTCGCGGACATAGAGTTGGTCGTGGAAGGAGGTGGACTGGTAATTCAGCATGACGTCATCGGCGCCGGGCACGCCCATGACGAAATTGACCCCGGCCGTGCCGAGCAGGGTCAGAAGCGTGTCCATGTCGTCCTGATCGGCCTCGGCATGGTTGGTGTAGCAGACGTCGCATCCGAGCGGCACGCCCATCAGCTTGCCGCAGAAATGATCCTCCAGTCCGGCGCGGATGATCTGCTTGCCGTCATAGAGGTATTCCGGACCGATGAAGCCGACGACGGTGTTCACCAGCAGCGGCTCGAAGGGCCGGCAGACGGCATAGGCCCGCGCTTCCAGCGTCTGCTGGTCGACGCCGTGATGGGCGTCGGCCGAGAGCGCGGAGCCCTGTCCGGTCTCGAAATACATCACGTTGTCGCCGATTGTGCCACGCTTCAGCGAACGCCCGGCCTCCAGGCCTTCCTGGAGCACAGACAGCGAAATACCGAAGGATTCATTGGCCTTCTGCGTGCCGGCGACGGATTGGAAGACGAGATCGACCGGCGCGCCCTGCCCGATCAGCGCGATCGCACTGGTGACATGGGTCAGCACGCAGCTTTGCGTGGGAATGTCGAAGCGGTGGATCAACTCGTCGAGCAGGCGGACGAGATCACCGAGCACCGGCAGGGAATCGGACGCCGGGTTGATGCCGATCACGGCATCGCCACAGCCATAGAGCAGCCCGTCGATCGTCGAGGCGAGGATGCCGGCGGCATCGTCAGTCGGGTGGTTCGGCTGGAGGCGCACGGCCATCGTGCCGGGCAGGCCGATCGTGTCGCGAAAGCGCGTGACGACCCGGCATTTGCGGGCAACCAGGATGAGATCCTGGTTCCGCATCAGCTTGGAAACGGCGGCTGCCATTTCGGGCGTCACGCCGGGTGCGATAGCGGCCAGGACCTCCGGCGTCGCCTTCTCCGCGCAGAGCCAGTCTCGGAACTCGCCGACCGTCTGCGACGCGATCGGCGCGAAGGCGGCCGCATCATGGGTATCGAGAATCAGGCGGGTGACCTCGTCCTCCTCGTAAGGCACCAGCGCCTCATTGAGAAAGGTTCGCAGGGGCAGGTCGGCGAGCGCGATCTTCGCCGCCATGTTCTCTTCCATGCTGGCGGCGGCGATGCCGGCCAGCATGTCGCCGGAACGCAGTGGCGTCGCCTTCGCCATCAACTGCTTCAGATCGGCAAAGACGTGGACATGCCCTCCGACCGTGACGCGGTATGTCATCAAGCTGTCCCCCGGATCCTGCCCGTACGAGTGTGGGAGCGGCCGTGCCGGAGCGCAAGCCGCGCCACCCCCATGCAGAGCCTATGCCGGTCTGGCGTAGGCCTCGATCGTGTCGAAGAGCTTGCGCGAAATGATGATGCCGTCGGTCGCCGTGCGTGTGCGGGCGCCGGCGCGACGCTCGCCCGGCAGGCGGGCGCCGGGCTGACCGGCCACCGCATCGAACAGGCGCTCGAGGCGGGACGAAGCGCCCTCGCCCACCAGTTCGCCAGGGTCGATCGCGATGAAAAACTGGCCGGTGCGTGGGGAGCCACCGAGATTATCCGCGAAGGAGGACGCATCGATCGAGAGACTGGCGCCGGTCAGCCAGGCTGCGAAGATCTCGACGATCAAGGCGAGGCCCGCGCCCTTGTAGCCGCCGGACGGGACCATCGAACCGCCGGCAAGCGCCGCCTTGGGATCGGTCGTCGGATTGCCTTCCCTGTCCAACGCCCAGCCGAGCGGGATCGCCTCGCCGCGCTGCTGGTGGACGACGATTTCGCTCTTGGCGACGACGCTGGAGGATTGGTCGAGCACCAACGGCTCGCGCCCCGCACGTGGCACCGCAAAGGCGATCGGATTGGTGCCGAAGACCGGCCTGGCACCGCCCGCCGGCGCGATCGAGGCCGGAGCGTTGACGAAGGCCAGGGCCAGCAAGCCATTCTGCGCGATGCGTTCGACATGATAGCCGACCACGCCGCAATTATAGGAGTTGGTGACGGCGAGCGCGGCGATGCCCTGGGCCTTTGCCGCCTCGCACAAAGCCGGCAGGCCGAAATCGATCGCCGGATGGGCAAAGCCGCCCTTGGCATCGATGCGGACCAGGCCCGGCTTCGGGCTATCGAGCACGGGGCGCGCCTTCCCGTCGATCTTGCCGACGCGGGCGTGTTCGCAATAGGTCGGCAGGCGCGCGAGGCCGTGGCTATGCACGCCTTCGGCCTCCGCCGCGACGACGGAAGCCGTGATCGGTGCTTCGTTGCGCGGATCGACCCCGCAGGCGAGCAGCACGCGCCGCGTCAGCGCCTCGACCTGGGCGAGCGTCATCTGAACGCCGTCGGCGGAACTCTGCGTGTTCATGCCGCCTCCTCCTTGTCCTGTTCGGCGCCGTAGAACCGGGACGCGGCCTTCGGCGTCACCAGCCCGTCGGAGAGGTCCTTGGCGAGGCGCTTCGGATCGCGCCGCGCCGGATCGCCGAACCCGCCGCCCCCGGATGTCTCGATGGTGACGGTGTCGCCGGCCTTCAACGGGATGCCCGAGACCTTGGATTGGAGAGAAAGTTTCGAGCCGTCCGCGCGCGTCACGGTGGTGCGGCTGAGCGAACCGGGCTCTCCGCCGCCAATGCCATAGGGCGCATGCCGGAAACGCTCGAAATTGGTCGAGAGCGAGCCCTCGGCCGCGTCCAATCGCCATTCCCGCACGAGGCCCAGCCCGCCACGGAATTCACCGGCGCCGCCGGAGTCGGGAATGAGCCCGTATCTGGTGAAGGTCACCGGGTACTTGGCCTCGACCATCTCGATCGGGGCATTGGTATTGTTGTGCAGGCCACAGGAGAGCGCGCTCGCGCCGTCGCCTCTGGCATGTCCGCCCCAACCGCCAACCTCAATGTCGAAATAGACCTGGCGCTTGCCCTTCGGGTTCGTCGTCTGCAGCGCGTAGACATAGGAGATCGCGTAATAGGCAGCCGGGATGCGCTCCGGCATGATCTGCGCCAGCGCGCCGAAGACGGCGGTCGCGATGCGATGGTTGACGACCATGCGGCCGGCGACGGGCGCCGGGAAGACCGCGTTGACCACGCTGCCTTCCGGCAGCTTCACGGTGACGGCGCGATAGCAGCCGGAATTGGCCGGGATCTCGCCGCCGAGTGCCGCCAGCAGCGCGTAGTAGACGGCCGAGCAGGTCATGGCGGGGGTGTTGTTGACCGGCCCCTTCACCTGCGGGCTCGACCTCTCAAAATCGAGCGTGATGGTCTCGCCGCGCTTGATGATCTTCACCGCAAGGCGGATCGGCTCTTCCGACTGGCCATCATCATCGACCAGTTCGACGAAGGAGGATTCGCTGTCGGGAAGCGCCTTCAGCGCGGCGCGCACCATGCGCTCGGAGCCGTCGAGGATGGCCGACATTGCGGCTGCGAGCGAGGCGGAGCCGTATTTGCGGGCCATGCGCGCCACGGCCCGCTCGCCGATGCCGAGTGCGGCAATCTGCGCGTTGAGGTCGCCGCGCGTCTCGTCGGGCTGGCGCACATTGTGCAGCAGCATCTCGAAGACGCCGGTGTTGAGCACGCCTCTGTCGACGAGGCGCAGCGGCGGGATGCGGATGCCTTCCTGGAAGACCTCCGTCGCATTGGCATAGTAGCTGCCGGCCGCACCGCCGCCGACATCGACATGGTGGCAGAGCGTACCGACGATGCCGACCCGCTCGCCATCAACGAAAACCGGCCGGAAGGTCTGGATGTCAGGCAGATGCTGGCCGCCGGAATAGGGATCATTGGTGACGATGACATCGCCGTCGTTCCACTGGTCGAGTGGAATGAAGCGATCGAGGATCGTGCGCAGGCAGTCCGACATCGAGTTCAGGTGAACCGGGATGCGCGCGGACTGGGCGATGTTGCGGCCTTGCGCATCGAAGACGGCGGTCGAGAAATCCAGGATTTCGCGAACCACGGTCGAGCGGCTGGTGCGCCAGATCGTGATGCTCATTTCCTCGGCCGCAGCGACCAGCGCATTGCGGATGACTTCGAGGCGGACGGGGTCGATGCCCTTCAAAATGTCGCTCATGGTGTCGGGCCTCACTGCGCGGTGATGCGGTCGGCGATCAGGGCGCCGGCGGAATGGGTGACGATGTTCCAGCCGGCCGGCAGGTAGATCGAGGTGTAGGGCTCTTCGACGACGGCCGGGCCGCTGACGGGATCGGTAGTACCGATCGCATCGCGCTCCCAGACCGGGGTGTCGACTGCCGCTCCCCGGCCATGGACCGGGCGCGACTGTGCGGCCGGTTTCGCGGAGCCGGCGGCCTGGCGCGCCGGCACGGGCTTGGCCAGCGCTCCTACTGCCTTTAGGCGCAGGGCGACGATTTCGACCCGGACCTCGGGCTCGTCATAGGAAAAGCGCTGCTTGTGCAGGGCGTGGAAGGCGGCACTCGCCTTGGCGACACCTGCGGCCGAGAAATCAGCCTCGTCCAGCGGCACACGCAGGTCGAAGGCCTGACCGGCATAGCGCAGGTCGACGGCCCATTCGAAACGGCGTGCCGCGGGCGCGACACCGTCCTCGGCGAGCAGCKCTTCCGCCTCCGTGACAAGGCGGGACGCGGTCGCTTCCAGGCCCGGCGCGAGTTCATCGAAGAGGCCGATCTGCGTGGCGCCGAGATCATGGGCGATATCGGACCAGAGGATGCCCCAGGCCGAGAGCGTCGAGGCATGGGCGGGGAAGATGACACGGCGGATGCCGAGTTCCTCCGCCACCTCGCAGGCATGGACACCACCGGCACCGCCGAAGGACAGCATGGCGAAATCCTCGGGGTCGAGCCCCTTCTCGAAGAGCGAGAGCCGGATCGCCATGGCCAGCGCCGAATTCGCGACGTCGATGACGCCGGCCGCGGTCCTGTCGACGGAGAGCCCGAGCGGCGCCGCCACGGTTTCGGCAGCGCGCCGCGCGGCCTCACGGTCGAGCGGCATCGCCCCGCCCATGAAGCTCTTGCCGTCGAGCCGACCGAGCAGGAGATTGGCGTCGGTCACGGTGAGCGCGGTACCACCCTTGCCGTAACAGGCCGGGCCAGGGTCGGCTCCGGCGCTGTGCGGGCCGATGCGCAGGCGATTGCCGTCATCGACCCAGGCGATCGAGCCGCCGCCGGCGCCGATGGTGCGCATCTCGATCATCGGCAGCCGCACAGGCAGGCCATCGACCTCCCCCTCATTGACCATCGAGACCACGCCGTCATGGACCACGGAGACGTCGAACGAGGTCCCACCCATGTCGACCGCGACGAGATTGGGCTCGCCGAGCTCGGCCGACAGGCGCCTGGCGGCCGCGGCACCGCCGCTGGGGCCGGAGAGCAGCAGGCGGGCGGGCTCACGCCCGGCCTTGGCCAGGCCGGACACACCACCATTGGACTGGACGAGGTAGACCTGCGTCTGCGGCACCTCCTCGGCGAGGCGCCCGGCGAGACGGTCGGTATAGCTCTGGACGATCGGCACCAGCAGCGCGTTCAGCGCCGTGGTCGACATGCGTTCATATTCGCGGATCTCGGGCGAGATGTCGCTGGCGAGTGAGATGGCGACGCCCGGCAGCAAGTCAGACAGGATCTCTCCAACGCGCCGCTCATGGGCCGGATTGGCATAGGCGTGCAGCAGGCAGACCGCGACCGACCTGACGCCGGCACTGGCGATTTCGGACGCGATCCTGCGAACGCCGTCCTCATGCAGCGGAGTAATGATCCGCCCGTCTGCACCGACGCGCTCTTCGACACCGAAGCAGAAGCGGCGGGCGACCAGCGGCTCCGGCTGCTCCAGGGTGATCGCGTAGACGTCCTTGCGGCCGTGCCGGCCGATCTGCATCACGTCTTCGAAGCCCGCCGTGGTGACCACTGCCCCGAGTGGCAGCTTGCGTTCCAGCACGGCGTTCGTCGCGATCGTGGTACCGTGCAGCAGGTATTGCACTGCCTCCAGCGGGAAACCGAAGCGCTCCGACGCTTGGCGGATGCCGGTGAGGAGGCCGACGGACGGATCCTTCGGTGTACTCGGGGTCTTGATCTGGTGGATCGCGCCGGTACCGGCATCGAGGATCTCGATATCGGTGAAGGTGCCGCCGATGTCGACGGCGATGCGGATATCCTGTTCCATCAGGCAAAGCTCCAGGGTTCCCGCTCGCGCCGCGAGCAGGCCAGGTTCGAAGAGTGGGCGTTTCGGCGCGGCGGCGGGCCCTGCCCGACCGCCTTCAGTGTTCGGCCGGGCTAGCGGCCTGCTTCACGACAGCTCGAGACCATGCGGCTTCCTTTGTCCGGCAGTCCTGATGCGACCAAGGTGTTCATTTGACAAAGGTCTTGGCGAGGCCGGAGGTCCGGTCGACAACGAGAACGACGACGAGCGTGAGCACGACGAGCAGCACGGACAAGGCCGCGACCAGCGGATCGGCCTGCTGTTCGACGCGGTGATACATCGCAACCGGTAGCGTCGAGATGCGGGGGCCGGTCATGAAGAGCGAGAGCACGACCTCGTCGAAGGAGACGAGGAAGCAGAGCGCCGTGGTGCCGACGATGCCCGAGCGCATCATCGGCAGGGTGACGCGCCGAAACACCGTCAGCGGCGAGGCGCCGAGCGTCGCGGCCGCTTCCTCGACCGGGATCGGCAGGGTGGCGAGAGCGGTCGAGAGCACGCGAATGGCGTAGGGCAAGGTCACGACCAGATGCGCTGCAACGAGACCCTGGAAGGTCGCGAGTAGGCCATATCCGGAAAACACGATCAGGATCGCCAGGCCGAGCACGATCGTCGGCAGCAGCAGCGGCGCGGTGAACAGGCTCGACAGGAATTCCGCGCCGCGCGGCTTGAGCCTGACCAGGGCATAGGCCGCGGGCAGGCCGATCAGCAGGCTGAGCACGGTCACCACGAAGGCGAGCAACAGGCTCGTCCAGAAAGCGGAGACCATCTTTCCGTCCGCGAAGATCGCCGGGTACCATTTGGTGCTCCAGCTCGAAGGCGGGAACATCATGTAGCTGTCGCCGGAGAACGAGATCGGTACGACGACGATCAGCGGGGCCAGCAGAAAGATGAACATCGCACCGGCGAGGATCTTCAGGGCGGGAGAAATCGGGCGTTCGTCCATGATGTCCTCCCCTCACATGATGGCGCGCAGGGCGCGGGTGTAGAGCACGAGAGCACCGCCGAAGATGACGAGCACGAGGATCGAGAGCGTCGCGGCGAGCGGCCAGTTCAGCGTCACGATGGCCTGGTCGTAGATTTCGGTCGCAAGCAGGAAGACACGGCCGCCACCGAGGAGCTTCGGCGTGATGAAGGATGAGACGGCCAGCACGAAGCAAAGGAGCGAGCCCAACGCGATGCCCGGCAGGGTCAGCGGCACGACGATATGGCGAAACACCTTCCAGGGCGGCGCACCGAGCGTTGAGGCGGCCTCCTCGACACGCGGATCGAGCCGGCCGAAGCCGGCAAGCAGCGCGAGGATCATGTAGGGCATCAGGATCTCGGTCAGCCCGATCACCACGCCGGTCTTGTTGAACATCAGCTTGAGCGGCGCGATGCGGATGGCACCGAGCGCATTGTTGACGAGTCCGTTCTCCGAGAGGATCGCGACCCAGCCATAGGTCCGCACCACCGCCGAAGTCAGCAGCGGCGAGATCACCAGCACGAGCAGGATCGTGCGCCATGTGCCGCTGGAGCGATGAAGATAGAGCGCGATCGGATAGGAGCAGACCAGCGTCATCAGCGTGATGCCGAGGCTGACCAGGATGCTGTTGAGAATGAGCTCGGCGTAGAAGCTGTCACGCAGCACCKAGGCCCAGGTCGCGAGCGTATAGACCTCGACCATCGCGCCCGTCGCCTGCGACTCGTAGAACGACATGCGCAGGAGGTTGAAGACGGGTGCGAGGAAGCCGAAGGCGTTCACGAGCGCGATCGGCAGGAGCAGCAGCACGACGAGCGGCAGGCCGCTGCTCCGCTCCGCGGCCGGCATCGGGGCCGCCATCGCTGCGGCTGGCGCGACGGCGCTCATGCTGCCGCTCCGTAGACGAAGATGTCCTGCGGCCGCCAGGACAGGGTCACCGGGCGGCCCGGCTCGATCACGCTCTCGCCGCCGCGGGTCGCGAGCTCGACCGAGACGATCTGGCCACCGACATCGACGTCATATTGCAGGATGTCGCCGGCGAAGATCGCGCGGGCGACGGTGCCCGAAACGTGCTGGCGCGCGGAATCCGCGGCTGCAGGAGAGTCCGGCGAAAGCCCGAGGCGATGCGGGCGGATCATCACCTGCACCGGCCCCTCGAGGCCGGCGGGAGCGGCTATGCGCTGGCCTGCGAACTCGGCCGCGCCATTGCGGGCGACCGCCGTCAGGCGATTGCTGCGGCCGACGAAGCTCGCGACGAAGGCCGTCTTCGGCGTCTCATAGAGTTCGACCGGGGTTCCGAGTTGTTCGAGCCGGCCCTGATTCATCACCACGACCTTGTCGCACATGGTCAGCGCCTCGACCTGATCATGCGTCACGAAGATCGCAGTGATGCCGAGGCGCTTCTGGATGTCGCGGATCTCGTTGCGCATCTCGTCGCGCAGCTTGGCATCGAGATTGGAGAGCGGCTCGTCGAGGAGCAGGATCGAGGGACGGATGACGAGCGCACGCGCCAGCGCCACGCGCTGCTGCTGGCCGCCGGAGAGCTGGGCCGGCCGGTGCTCCTCCTTGCCGGTGAGGTGGACGAGCGCGATCGCCTCCTTCACCCGCTTGGCGATCTCGCCCTTGTCGACGTTGCGCATCTCGAGGCCGAAGGCGACGTTGCGCGCCACGCTCATGTGCGGGAACAGCGCATAGCTCTGGAAGACCAGACCCATGTCGCGCCGATGCGTCGCGACCTCGGTCAGGTCGCTGCCGCCGACGACGATCCGTCCGGAGGTCGCGGGCACGAGGCCCGCGATCATTCTCAGCGAAGTCGTCTTGCCGCAGCCCGAGGGGCCGAGGAAGGCGACGAGCTCGCCCTTCGGCACCTCGAGATCGAGATTGTCGACCGCGACGAAGTCGCCATAGCGCTTGGTCAGGCTCCGGATCGAAAGGAAGCCCTCTGGTGCATCGGTTCGGCTGGTCATGGTCGACATCCTCCTTTGGCTCAGCGGCTCAGCGGGATCACCTTGCGGCGCCACTGGTCCATGATCGGCTCGCGGACCTTGGCGAGTGCGATCCAGTCCACCGGGATGACCTTGTCCATCGACTTCACCGCCGTGCGCGCGATCGCGGCGTCCGAGATCTGCGCCTTGGCATTGGTCGGTGCGTAGAACATCGCTTCCGTGAAAGCCTTCTGCGCCTCGGGGCTGAGCGCGTAGTTGATGAACTTCGCGCCGGCATCCTTGCCGGGGCCGCCGGCGACCTGGTTGATGGTGTTGATCTGGAAGACGCTGCCTTCCTTCGGCAGGGTCGCACCGAGCTTGCCGTTCGAGGTGTCGATGTTCACCTGCGCACGGGCGTTCCAACCGGCGCCGACCGTCGCCTGGCCGGAGATGATCGTGACATAGACCTCGGGCTTCGGCTCCCAGGTCTGCACGTTGGGCGCGATCTCGCCGAGCGCTGCGATGCCCTTGTCTACATTCTTGAGATAGTCGGTGCCACCGCGCGCCTTGTCGGTGATCAGCACGAGCGAGAGGCCCTGGATGTCAGGCATGCCGGGGATCGCAACCTTCCCGGCGAACTTCTTGTCGGCGAGGTCCATCCAGGACTTCGGCGTCTCCTTCACCGTATCGGTGTTGTAGAGCAGCACGAGGTTGTCGAAGGTCACGGCGACGCCGTCGACATCGGCAATGCGCGCGCTGGGGTAGAGATCGGCGACGTTCGGGGTGTTCTTCTCGTCGATCTTGGTGAGCAGCTTCTCGTCGGTCGCAGCCTTCGAGACCGAGACGTCCATGATCACGACATCGGCCTGCGGCGCGGCCTTCTGGGCGCGCAGGTTGCCCAGCATCTGGGCCGAGTTCGGCATCGGGAAATATTCGACCTTGATGCCGGGATTGGCCTTCATGAAGGGCTCGACCACCGCCTTGGTGTAGCGCTCCTGGAAGAGACCGGAATAGGCCATCACCGTCACGGTCTGCTGGGCCATGGCGGTGCTTGACAGGAGTGCGGTCGCGAGCCCGGCTCCGATCGCGATCTTGGCATATGTCTTCATGCGACTTCCCCTCTGTTTATGGTTGCGCGAGCGGCTTTGTGCCGCCCGCTTCGATATGTCGGACATTCAGACCCTGGCGAGCTTGCCCTCGACCATGGCGGTAGCGCCGGAGATATCGGGCAGCTTCTCGCCCTTGCGCAGGCGCTCGAGCAGGACGAGTTCCTGCTCCTGCATTTCGATGGCGCGGCGGGCATAGGCTTCGGCCGTCGCGGCCTTGAGGACGACAATGCCGCTCTCGTCGCAGAGCACGGCATCCCCCGGCTCGATCGTCTGGCCGCCGACGCTGACCGGAACGTTGATCGCGCCCTCGGTGCCGAGGATCTTGGTCGTGATCGGCGACGGACCGCGGCACCACATCGGCATGTCGGTCTTGACGATCTCGGAGAAATCCGTGGCCGGGCCGTCGATGACACCGGCAGCCACTCCGGCATTCTTCATGGCGTGGGTGACGACGCCGCCCCAGCAGGCATGTTTGGTGTCGCCGCAGCGGTCGATCACGACCACATCGCCCGGACGGACGAGCTTGGTCAGGTAGTGCAACGCGGTCGAATCCGCGTGTGGGATGCGGATGGTGACCGCCGTGCCGGCGATGCGCTTGGTCGGCAGCACCGCGCGGATCTCGCGGTCGACGAAGCCTGAATGCAGGACATGACCGATGGTCGCGACTTCGCATTTCTCGAGCAGCGCAACGAGGCTGGCCGGAATCTGCGCCGGCATGGGATTGACGATGAACATGCTGCGCTCCGGTCAGCCGATGACGTGATGATTGGCGACGGGGACCGCAGCGCGGACCTTGGCGGTGTAGTCGAAATCGAGCCTGGCGCTCGTCGTGCCGATACCGTCGGAAGCCTGGGCGGCGATATGGCCCCAGGGGTTGATGACCATGGAATGGCCGTAGCAGGCGTTCTTGCCCTGCGCATGGGTGCCGGTCTGTCCGGTCGCCAGGAACCAGGTCTGCGTCTCGGCCGCGCGGGCCCGGGCCAGCAGTTCCCAATGGTCCTTGCCGGTCATCAGGGTGAAGGCGGCGGGCAGCACGATCAGATCGGAACCGGCGTCGCGCAGCTTGCGGAAGAGCTCCGGGAACCGGATGTCGTAGCAGATGGCGCAGCCGACCGTGGCGTCCCCGACCTTATAGGTCACGACCTCCTTGCCACGCGAGACCATGTTGGACTCACGGTAGCTCGAGCCGCCGGGAGCATCGACATCGAACAGGTGGATCTTGCGGTAATGCGCGATCTGCTTGCCATCGGGACCGAAGACGAGGGTCGCATTGAAATAGTCGTCACCGTCGCGCTCGCAGACGCTGCCGGCATGGATGGTGACGCCGTGCTTCTCGGCCAGGCCCGACATCAGGCGATAGCTCTCGCCGTTCGGAAAGGTCTCGGCGCTCTCGCGCATCGCCGCCGGACTGCCGTCCAGGAAGGCGTAGTATTCCGGCAGTACGATGAGATCGGGATGGTCCTCGGCGACGACCTTCTCGATCATGGCCCGGGCGGTCTTGAGGTTCGCGGACTTGTCGTCCTGCGAGTTCATCTGGATGAGCGAGACTTTCAACGGCGTTCTCCCTGCAGGTGTTGCCGCAGCAGAACAAACGCGAGCCGGCCCGGCAAACGCGAAATTCTTGTTCGCCTCGACAAGAATTGCTTATGAGAACGCCAGCGCCATGCCCTGCCGTTTCCTTGGGCAGCCGCCGTATGGTCAGTTGGAGGCCGCGATCTCGACGGCCATGTCCGCGATCAGCGCCGGTAATGTGTTGCCCGGATCATCGGCGAAAACCGCGTGGAAATTCAGCGGCGGCAAGCGCGCATCGACATCGAGAACGCGTAGATCACCCGTCTCCAGGAACTCCTGCACGACGACGCGCGGCAGCACGGCGATGCCGACGCCGTCGCGGATCAGCCGCGTGATGGTGGCGAGCGAGTTGGAGTTGAAGATGCGGATCGCGCTGGGGTCAACTCCCGCCGTTTCGATCACCCGCAGCACGGCCTGATGCGGTTGGGAGCCCTTTGAATAGGCAAAGATCGGATAGTCGACGAGATCGGCGATCGCGAGCCTGCCGGGCTTGAGGGGCAGCTTCGGGTCATTGACCATGCGCACGATCGCTTCCGCCTGCGCCAGGGCGCGCTGGCCGTGCGGTGTCAGGCTGACATTGCGCAGGTCGCGCTCGAACAGGCGGACGCCGAGATCACGCTCCAGGGTGGCGATGCGGTTGGAGACCGACGCCTGCGTGGTGCAGAGCTTGTCCGCAGCGACGGAAAAGCTGCGCAGCCTTGCAACCCAGACGAAGGTTTCCAGGAATTTCAGATTCACGTTGGGCCAGCCCTCATCCGCCTTGGTCACCCATCGACCATGCGAGCGCAACCGGCAAGCAACCGATGCGCGTGACATGAAGACCGATACAGCCGGACCATAGCGACCCGGTGGCGGGATGGCACGCAGGGATGCAGCTGGCGGGCCGCCAGCTGGCCCCGGAGTTGCGTGTCGCCGCTCCGGGGGACAGTGAGGCGCCGCGCCCTTATCTCAGGTCAGCCGGCGAGATGCATGTCGCGGTCGAGCGGGAAGATCGGCCGGCGGACATGCTTGTAGGGCAGCTTGGTCAGGTCGGGCGTGCAGAGTGCACCGCTGTCGCAGACCACGACCTTGCCGGCGATCGGCTCGAAGGCGGCACGGAAATGCTGCATGGATTTCAGCCCGACCACCCGTTTCGCAACCGGGTCGATCCCGAAGGCGCGGAACTGCTGCAGGTCGAGCATCTGGGCCGGGAAGGTAGCAACGAGGATGTCGATGCCGCCCACACGCAGCACGGCAGTCGTGCCCCAGCTTCCCTTCAGCCCGCCGAGCATCGGCCCGTCACCGACGAAGTCGCCATCGCTCAACAAGAGAAGCGTGCCTTTGAGCGCAAGCGGTGCGCCCCCGACGCGCGGATCGGTCTTGCCGCCGAGCCGGATCGAGACGCGGTCACCGACCGCGTGGCGATGCAGCTCCTCGGCGGCTTCCGGATCGATGATCGGGCCGAAGCAGGCATCCTGGACGTCGGCCGCGATCATGGCGCGCAGCAATTCGGTGGAGTCGCCATAGCCGCCGCCGCCCGGATTATCCGCGTAATCGGCAATGACCAGCGGGCCGTCCTTGGAGTCGAAGGCATTGGCCTGCCGGGCCGCCTCCTCGACCGTGAGATAGGTGTTCACGCTCTCGAAGCGCCGCGTCCACATGTCATGGACAAGCTCCTCGGCGAAGGCGTGGTGGGCGGACAGATCCCCCTGCCCCGTCACCAGGACGGTCGGGCCGACCTCCTCGATATCGGCATTGCCGAAGGCGCCGTTGACGCTGACGGCGAAGACATCGGGCTTCTGCTCGTAGGCACGTGCCCGCGCGATGCGCTCGACCATCGGCCCGATATCGGTGCGCCCGCCATTGATCTCTTCGAGCATCGGGCGATGGGCGCGAATGGTGACCGGCCTGATTTCGCCGGTCATGGCGCGCTGCAGAATGCCGGCGGCCTGCCTGGCGCAGTCGCGCACATCGACATGCGGATAGGTCTTGTAGGCGACGATGATGTTGGCGAGCGCGGCCATCTTGGGGGTGACATTCGCATGCGGATCGAGCGTGATGCCGATCGGCAGGTCCGGCCCGACCACGGCGCGCAGACGCTCCAGCAGTTCGCCCTCGCCATCCTGGTCGAACTCGGTGACCATGGCGCCGTGCAGGCCGAGCAGGATGCCGTCCAGCCGGTCCTTGTTCTGCCTTGCGGCCTCGATGATAACGCTGGCGATCCGCTCATAGGCATCGCGCGTCACGGGCCCGCAGGGCTGCGCCGAGGCGCTGATCGTGTGGATCACCGTCCAGCCATTGGGGCGGCCGATATCGAGGAAGCCGGCGATCGGCGTGTTCGCCTCGCTGCGGGCCGCAACGGCCTCGTCGCCAAGCTGGATATTGCGGGACGCGAAGGCGGCGTAATCGGCCGGCTTGCGGCTGAACGTATTGCTCTCATGCGAGAATTCGGCGGTCAGGACAGTGAAGGACATGGCGCTTCCTCATACGTTTCTTCTGGCGGATCGGAACGGACAGAGAGCGGCGAGCGGCATGGTCTCAGCCGTCCCGCAGCGGCCGGCGGATATCGAGCGCCTCGATCAGCGCATCGCCGAACAGGTTGATGGCGATGACCGTCGCCGCGATGACGAGGCCGGGAAATATGATGATCCAGGGTGCGATGAAGATCTGCGCCGTACCGGAGCTCATCATCGCCCCCCAGCTCGGCAGGGGCGGCTGAGCGCCCAGGCCGAAGAAGCCGAGCGTAGCCTCGAGAACGATGGCATCGCCCGTCGCCAGCATTCCCGCCACGATCACCGGCGTGATCGCATTCGGCAGCAGATGACAGAACAGGATGCGGGCCGGGCTGGCGCCGATATTGATCGATGCCTCGATGAAGACTTCGTTCTTCAGGGTCATCACCTGCGCCCGCGTCAGGCGCGTGAACTGGGCGAGATAGGCGATGCCGATCGCGATGGCCGTGCTGTGCAGACCCGGACCGAGAATGGCGATCAGGATCAGCGCCAGCAGGATTTCCGGGAACGACCAGGTCAGATCGACGATGACGGTGACGATCCGGTCGAAGACGCCGCCGAAATAACCGGCGGCTGCGCCGAGCGATGCGCCGACGGCGACCGAGAGCGAGATCGACAGCACGCTGACGCTGAGCGAGGTGCGGGCGCCCTGGATGATGCGGGAGAGCAGGTCGCGTCCGAACTCGTCGGTGCCGAGCCAGTGGGCGGCCGAGGGTGGCGAATTCGCCAGGCTCAGATTCTGGCTCGCATAGTCATAGGGTGCGATCCAGTAGGCGAGCAGCGCGCAGAGCACGAGCCCGAGGAGGAAGAGCGCGCTGAGCGCTCCCCGTGGCGAACGCGCGATCCGCGCGGGCAGCGAAGACTGGCTCATCGGGCACCCATCACTTCGCGCAGCCGCGGATCCATGGCTGCCTGGACAAGGTCGCCGAGCAGCGTGCCGAGCATCACCGCGATGGCGAGCATCAGCAGGCAGCCCTGGACGAGCGGATAATCGCGCTGGCCGAGCGCGGTGATCAGCAGCGATCCCAGCCCCGGCCGAGCGAAGACGAACTCGACCGTGACCGCGCCGCCGAGGATCCAGCCGATGCGCAGGCCAAGGATGGTGGCGACCGGCATCAACGCATGCTGCAGGACATGGCGGAGCTGGATGCGCCAGAACGGCAATCCCTTGGCGTAGAGCACGCGAACGAAGTCGCGATTGGCCGTCTCGATCATCGCCGCACGGGTGACGCGGGCGATCAGCGCAGTGCCGCCGATGCCGATGGTCAGCACGGGCAGGACGAGCGCCTCCCAGCTGCGCGCACCGGAGACCGGGAACCACTCGAACTGGACCGCGAACATCAGGATCATCAGCAGCCCGAGCCAGAAGCTCGGAAGGGTCGAGCCGAGCAGAATCAGCCCCATCACGGCCCGGTCGAACAGGCTGTCGCGAAAGGAGGCGGCGAGCACGCCGACCGTGATGCCGATGATCGTGGAGAACATGAAGGCGAGCCCGCCGAGAGCAAGGCTGTGCGGCAGGTTCTCGGCGATCAGCTTCGCCACCGGCTGGCGCAGCACGATCGCATCACCAAGGTCGCCGGTGACGACCTTGCCGAGCCAGCGCAGATATTGGGCAATGAGGGGCTGATCCAGCCCGTATCGCGCAATCATCTGCGCCTGCTGCTCGGGCGACGACCCGACCTGGATGATGTGGTCGAGCGGGTCGCCCGGCACGAGATGGATGATCAGGAAGATCACCAGCGACACGGCCAGGAAAACCGGCACGAGCAGAAGCAGTCGCTTGATCGCGAATTGAAGCAAGGCGCCCTCTCCCGCTCGAACCGGTCCGCGAACCCGTCAGTTGACGGGTTCGATATCGACGATCGACTGGCTCGACAGACCCGAACCGCGGATCTTCTCCGGCATGGTGACGCGCTTGCCGTGAGCAAAGAGCTGGACCGGCTGGTAGATCGGCGCGAACGGATACTGGGACAACACGTATTCGTGGTATTTGGTGAAGTTGACTACGCGCTCATCCCAGTTGCGCGACTTGTTCATTGCGATGTCGTTCAGCTTCTCGGCCTCGGGATCGTTGAACATCGAGACATTGGGATAGCCGAGGCGCTTGGCGCTGAAGAACCAGTCGACGATATCGGCATTGGTCCAGAGATAGGCGCGGACCGCGAGCTGGTGGTCGGTCTTCTTGCGGTATTGCGAATTGATCGTGCTGGAATCGAGGATCGTGATGTCGGCCTGCATGCCGACCGCCTTGAGCTGGGCTTGAAGAACCTCGGCCAGTCGCTTGAATTCCGTGCCATTCTGGGCCCAGAACTTGACCTGGAGTGGCTTGCCGTCCTTGACGCGGATACCGTTGGGGCCGAGCTTCCAGCCGGCCTCGTCGAAGAGCCGCTTCGAGCGCTCGGGGTCGTAGCTGATCTTGTATTTCGGATCGWCCTTGGACTCCTGCAGCGAGGAGATCAGGAAGGTGTCGGCCACTTCGCCGAGCCCGCCATAGAGGCTCTTCATGATCTCCGCCTGGTTCACGGCGAAGGCGGTCGCCTCGCGAACCTTGATGTCGGTGAAGGGCTCCACGCTGGTGTTGATCGGCATGTAGACCAGCTCGGTGCCCGGGATGGTCACCACCTTGATCGACTTGTCCGCCTGCATGCGCGGCAGAAAGTCCGTGGGGACGGCGACGATCAGGTYGGCGCCACCGGTCTTCAGCTCGAGATAGGCAGTCGATTCCTCTGCGATCTCACGAAAGGTAAGCTTCTTGAACTTGGCCGGCCCCTGGTTCTTCGAAAGGTCGGAGGCCCAGGCATAGTCGTCATTGCGGACCAGCACGGTCTGCTGCCCGACCGTGAACTGCTGCAGCTTGTAGGGGCCGGTGCCGACGGCCTCGCTGACGCCGAATTTGTCGCCGAGCGCCTGATAGGATTTCGGCTCGGGAATGCACATGAACGAGCTCGCGAGGTTCGAGAGCAGGTTCGGGTCAGGGTTCTTCATGTGGAAGCGCACGGTGAGATCGTCGATGACCTCGACGCGCTCGATCGCCTCGACGGTGAAGGCGTTCTCCGTGCCCTTGAACTGCGGCACCCACCATTCGATCGTCTTGGCGTTGAAGGGCTCGCCATTGTGGAATTTCACGCCGGGCTTGAGCTTGAAGGTCCATTGCTTGCCGTCGGCCGAAGTCTCCCACGACGTCGCAAGCTGGCCGTGGAAGCTCTGGTCGGCATCCTGAAGGACCAGCCGGTCATAGATCAGCGTTGTCGCCGTGTTCAGCTTCGTCGCCTTGATCGGATTGTAGGTCGGCGCGCCGACCCAGCGTGCCGTCAGCACGAAGGTCGCTTCCTGCGCGACGACAGCCGACAACGCTCCCGAGATCGCCGTCCCGGCCAGCGCGAGAGCCAACGCGGCTCCCCTCACCTTCATCTTCGTCATGACGCCATTCCCCTCTTTTTTGATTGATGTTGGGTCTTCGTTCACTCGACGGGGCCTGAACCATCCCCCACATGCCCCGTGAATCGGCTGTAGAGCGTCGCCATCCTGTTCAGGCGCTCCTCGACGGACGGGCCGAGCTCGATGAAGACGCTGTTGACCAGGAGACTGCCGAGGCTCGCCATCTGCGCGGTCGAGTCCCAGAACTGGTTGAACTCGGTCGAAACCACGAGAACCTCGTCGACGAGGTCCCGGCCCCAGTCGCAGAACGCGTCGGTCACGAGCGTGGTCCGGATGCCGGCCTGCTTGGCTTCGCGGGCCAGCAGCTTGGCCATGCGCGAGTAGCGGCGGGCCTCGAAGATCACGAGACAGGGCGACGGCCCGCCTGAAAGCAGCAACTCGGCGAAATTGCCACCTGCAAGATCGATGAGATGGACGCCCTCGCGTAGGTACTGGAGCTGGTTGGCGAGATACTGGGCGAGGCCCCGCTCCGTCTGGAAGCCCGTGACATAGACGGCCGAAGCCGCGGCAAGCCGCCTGGCGACCCGCTTCCATTCATCCGTCTGGGCCAGCTCGTAGATGGCCACCAGGCCGGAGATCTCGAGCTGCAGGCCGCGGGCGAGCTGATCCTCGCCGGCCAGGCTGCGCTGCTGGAAATCGCGCAGCCGGTCGCTGATCAGCCAGGGCCGGTCGCCGATATCCTGCCTGAGCTGTTCCTTGAGATCCTTGAAGCTCTTGTAGCCGAGCGAACGACAGAAGCGCCCAACCGTCGGCTCGCTGACCTCGACCTTTTCGGCCAGGCTCCCGGCTGTTTCGAACGGCACGCTGTTCAGGCGCGCCAGCATGTAGCTCGCCAGCGCCTTGTCGGCCTTGGAGCCGTCCTCAAGGCAAGCCTGCAGTCTCTGGCGCAGCGTCTGGGTCATGGGTTTGCCCGGTTGATGGCGCAATCAAGAAATTTTTCTTTCATAGTGTCAAACGATTTTTCTTTTCTTGCATATCGCTGAAAAATGAGGCTTCTCGAACGGGTCGCCCGGCCTTTGGGGCGAGCGCGACGCGAGTGATGCCGCCGAGGAGCGATGGGCCAAACGATCAAGCAATCCGACGTCATCGTGCTGGGCGCGGGCATCGTCGGAGTCAGCGTGGCGCTGCATCTGCAGGCGCGTGGTCGTGCGGTGACGCTGATCGACAAGGGCTTGCCCGGCGCCGAAACCAGCCATGGCAATGCCGGCCTGATCGAGCGTTCCTCGGTCATTCCTTATGCCTTCCCGCGGGACCTCTCCACGATCCTGGCCTATGCCTCGAACCGCTCGGTCGCGGTCCGCTATCAGCCGGATTTCCTGGCGCAGATCCTGCCCTGGCTCGCCCGCTACTGGTGGCACTCGGCAAGCGAGCGATTGAACCGCGCCGCCCGGGAGATGCTGCCGCTGATCGAGCGCTGTATCGGCGAGCATGAGTATTTCGCGGGGCCGGCCGAGGTCGAGCCGCTGATGCGTCGCGAAGGCTGGATCGAGTATTACCGGTCAGCGCGCAGCTTCGAACGTGCAGCCGAGGGCGCGGCCGAGCTTGGTCCGTTCCAACTGTCCTATGACGTCCTCGACAGGCAGGCGCTCAATCGCCGGGAGCCTGCCCTGCAGGGCGATATCGCCGGCGCACTGCACTGGCGCGATCCGGTCACCGTCAGCGATCCCGGCGCCGTGACCCGCGCCTATGCAAAGCTCTTTACGGCGCGTGGCGGCGAGCTCGTCACCGGCGATGCGAAGGGCCTGGAACAGAACGGCGCGACCTGGGCGATCACGACACCGCGTGCGCAGTATCGCGCCGGAGCGGCCGTCATCGCGCTCGGCCCCTGGTCGGACGATCTCTGTCGGCGTTTCGGCTACCGTTTCCCGCTCGCCTACAAGCGCGGGTACCACATGCATTACGAGGCGCAGGGCAATGCTGTGCTGAACCACCCGATCTGCGATGCCGAGGCCGGTTTCGTGCTGTCGCCGATGATGCGCGGCATCCGCCTGACCACAGGCATCGAACTCGCGGCCCGTGACGCCCCATCCGACACGCGGCAGATGAAGCAGGCGGAGCAGATCGCACGGCGCATCTTCCCGCTCGGCAAGGCGGTGGATCCCGCACCCTGGCGCGGGGCACGTCCGTGCCTGCCCGACATGAAGCCGATCGTCGGCAAGGCGCCACGGCATGAGGGGCTCTGGTTCACCTTCGGCCACGCGCATCACGGCTTTACGCTCGGGCCCGTCACCGGTCGCCTGCTCGGAGAAATGATGACCGGCGAAGAGCCGTTCACCGATCCGCGCCCCTACGCCGCCGAGCGCTTCACCCAACGTGGCTGAACAGAGATCCGAGGCTGCTCGGTTGCGCTGCGATCATGAGGCGGCCAGCAGCGCCTAGAGCGGCCGCGAAATGGCACCTATTCCGGCGCCAGCATCGGCGTCCTGATGCATGACAGCTCCGGGGCTCCCTCAAGATGTCGCTGATCCGGCAGGGCGAGTCTGGCGCAGCGTAATCAGGCATTCACATTTTGAGTGATTCTGTTGCAAACTGAAAGTTAATCGCAATCACACTTGCAGTGACAGGCTCATGGATCAGCTCAGCACCCCTCGGCAGGCCGAGATTCTGGCCACGGCGCGATTGCAGGGAAAGGTCGGCGTCGACGAGCTGGCCGCTCGCTTCGATGTGAGCCCCCAGACGATTCGCAAGGACCTCAACGAGCTGTGTGACCGCAGGCTGATGACCCGCATCCATGGCGGCGCCGTCATCGCTTCGGGGGTGGAGAACGTCGCCTACGAGGCCCGCCGCTTCATTGCGCAGGCCGAAAAGCGCGCCATCGGCGAAGCAGCCGCCCGGCTGATTCCCAACAACGCCTCGCTCTTCATCAATATCGGCACCACGACCGAGGAGGTCGCGCGCGCCTTGATGCAGCATGAGGACCTGATGGTCATCACCAACAACCTGAATGTCGCGACGCTGCTGTACCGGCAGCCTAGGATCGACGTGGTGTTGGCCGGCGGGCCGGTCCGGCGCACGGATGGCGGGTTGATCGGCTCGAGCACGGCCGAGTTCATCAGCCAGTTCAAGGTCGATTATGCCGTGATCGGGGCCTCTGCCATCGACGAGGACGGTGCGCTGCTCGATTTCGACTTCCGTGAGGTCAAGATCTCGCGCGCGATCATCGACAATGCACGGCGGGTGATGCTGGTTGCCGACCGGCTGAAACTGGAGCGGGCGGCACCGATCCGCATCGGGCATCTGTCCGAGGTCGATGTCTTTGTCACCGACGAACTGCCCTCGCCCGCGTTGCGAACCCTATGCAAAGGTGAAGCCGTCCAGCTCGTCGAAGTCGGCCGCCGGGATTGATCCGCATGGGCGCACTCGCCCCCCATTTGGGCGAACGCTCTGTGCAGGCGGAGACATTGCTTTCGCTTTTAGGTTCACCTATTCAAAAATCATCATCAAAACGAAATCAAACCCGAAACTATCACCCGCCAGCCGGAGAGACGCCGTGACCGCCGTTCCCGAGATTGCCGCCCAGCCATATGATCTCGCGATCATCGGCGGTGGTGTGAATGGCTGCGGCATCGCGCGCGACGCATCCGGCCGCGGCGCCTCCGTCATCCTGTTCGAACAGAGCGACCTCGCCAGCGCGACCTCCTCGGCCTCGACCAAGCTGATCCATGGTGGTCTGCGCTATCTCGAGCATTACGAGTTCCGGCTGGTGCGCGAGGCGCTGATGGAGCGGGAGGTGCTCTGGCWGCTTGCGCCGCACATCATCCGGCCGCTGCGGTTCGTGCTGCCGCATCACAAGGGCCTGCGCCCGGCCTGGCTGCTGCGGCTTGGTCTCTTCCTCTATGATCATATCGGCGGCAGAAAGCTCCTGCCGCCGACCAGCACTATCGACCTCCGGCACGCCCCGCAGGGCGAGCCGCTGAAGCCGGAGCTGGTGAAGGCCTTCGAATACTCGGATTGCTGGGTCGAGGATTCGCGGCTCGTCGTGCTGAACGCAGCCGACGCGGCAGCGCGCGGCGCGGACATCCACACCCGCACGAAGGTGCTCCATGCCGAGCGCGAGGGTAACGCCTGGCGAATCACGACCGTGCGCGATGGCGTGCGCAACAGCGTCCGCGCCAAGGCCCTGGTGAATGCGGCCGGGCCCTGGGTCGGGCAGGTGCTGAACGGGATCGTCCGCTCGAACACGCAGGCCACCGTGCGCATGGTCCAGGGCAGCCATATCGTGGTGCGCAAGCTCTACGAGCATGACCGCTGCTATATCTTCCAGAATTCCGACGGCCGGATCGTCTTCGCCATTCCCTATGAGCGCGACTTCACGCTGATCGGCACGACTGATCGCGACTACCACGGCGATCCCGCGACCGCTTCGGCCACGGCCGAGGAAATCGACTATCTCTGCGCGGCGGCAAGCGAGTATTTCAAGCAGCCGGTGACGCGTGAGGGCGTCGTCTGGACCTATTCCGGCGTCCGGCCGCTCTATGACGACGGCGCCTCCATGGCTCAGGAAGCAACGCGCGATTATGTCCTGACACTCGACGCACCCGAGAGGGAGGCGCCGCTATTGTCGGTCTTTGGCGGGAAGATCACCACCTATCGCCGGCTGGCGGAGGCTGCAAGTGCCGCATATCCGTGGCTGCAGCGCGAGACGGTCACCCGGCTCGCGCGTGCCTACGGCACCCGGGCCCGCGATATTCTCGATGGCGCAGACTCGCTCGCCGATCTTGGTCAGCATTTCGGCGCCGATCTCTACGAGCGCGAAGTCCGCTACCTCATGCGCGTGGAATGGGCCGAGAGGGCCGAGGATGTACTCTGGCGCCGGAGCAAGCTCGGGTTGAGGCTGTCGGAGGCCGGCGCCCGGACACTCGACGCCTTCATGACCGCGACCGCGGAAGCCCGCCTCGCCCCTGCGACGCGAGGCTGATCTCCTGCAGCTCATCCATGGGCATGTGAGGCGCTCGCCTGCTCCCGTGCGCTTGATCAAGCCCTGGGAATGACGCACCACTTTGCGCCCTGCCCTACGGCTACCGGATTGCGAGTTTCCGCCATGACTGCCTATGCCGAGCTTTCCGCCCATTTCGGCCGCGTCGCCGCCCTGTCCAATGCCATTGGCATCCTGCAATGGGACAATGACGCGATGATGCCGAAGGGAGCGGCCGATACCCGGGCCGAGAGCATGGCGTTGCTGCATGTGCTGCGCCACGGCATGGTGACCGAACTGCGTATCGGCGGCTGGCTGTCAGAAGCCGAGGCCGATACGACGCTTGGCGCCTGGGAGCGGGCGAATCTGCGCGAGATCCGGCGCAGCTGGACGGTCGAGACCGCGTTGCCCAGCGATCTGGTCGAAGCCTCGAGCAAGGCAGTTTCGGCCTGTGAGATGCGCTGGCGCCAGGCCCGGGCCGATTCGGATTTTGCCGGCCTGCTGCCCTTTCTGGCCGAGGTGCTCAAGCTTCAGCGCGAGATCGGGCGGGCCAAGGGCGAGCGGCTCGGGCTCTCGCCCTATGATGCGCTGCTGAATGATTACGAGCCCGGCGGCCGCGCGCAGCGGATCGACGGGCTGTTCGACGATCTCGCAGCCTTCCTGCCGGGGTTCACGCAGGAGGCGCTGGCAGCGCAGGCCAGGCGGCCTGCCGCCCCAAGGCTGGAAGGGCCCTTTCCGATCGAGGCGCAGCGCCGGCTCGGCCTGAAGATGATGGCGGCGCTCGGCTATGATTTCGAGCGTGGCCGGCTCGACATCTCGACACATCCCTTCTGCGGGGGCGCCGACAATGATGTGCGTATCACCACCCGCTATGACGAGGCCGACTTCACCAAGGCCCTGATGGGCGTGTTGCACGAGACCGGTCATGCCCTCTACGAGCAGGGCCGCCCGCAAGCCTGGTTGAGCCAGCCGGTCAGCCATGCGCGCGGCATGAGTCTGCACGAGAGCCAGTCGCTGCTGATCGAGATGCAGGCCTGCCGGAGCCATGAATTCATGAGCTTCGCGGCACCGCTGATGCGCGAGGCCTTTGGCGCGAGCGGTGCGGCCTGGGACGCCGAGGCTCTGTGGCGCAATGCGACGCGGGTCCAGCCCGGCTTCATTCGCGTCGATGCCGACGAGGTCACCTACCCCGCCCATGTCATCCTGCGCTATCGACTGGAGCAGGCCCTGATCGCGGACGCCATGCCGCTCTCGGAGCTGCCCTCGGCCTGGAACGAGCAGATGCGGCAGCTGCTCGGTATCACGCCGCCGGACGACCGTCTCGGCTGCTTGCAGGACGTGCACTGGCCGAGCGGCGGCTGGGGCTATTTCCCGACCTATACGCTCGGTGCGATGACGGCCGCGCAGATCTTCGACGCAGCCTGCCGGACCCAGCCGGAGATCCTGCCCGCCATCGGGCGCGGCGACTTCTCCCCGCTCCTCGACTGGTTGCGGACCAACATCCACAGCCAGGGCTCGCTCTACGAGACGGACGAGTTGCTGACCCGCGCTACCGGCCGCCCGCTCGACGCCGGAGTGTTCAAGGCGCATCTGCGCCGACGCTATGTCGGAGAAGGGTGACATCGCCCGCAATAGAGCTGGCAGAAATGTAAGATATCTTCCACAATCGCGAACAGGCCGCGCGCGGCGCTCCCGCGCCCGGCTCTCTTCGTCCAGGTGCAAGAGGTCGACATGTCAGCGCGCGGCGCAGCCTCCCCGAAACCCGCTGCCCTGACGCGCCGCCAGCGCAGCGTGCTCGCGGCGGTCCAGGAGCTCGGGTTCGTCACGATCGACGGGCTGGCAAGGGAATTCGAAGTGTCGAGTCAGACGATCCGGCGCGACATCATCAAGCTGCAGCAGGCCAACTACCTGCACCGCTTCCACGGCGGCGCCGGCCTGACGGACGGCACGTTCCGCCCCGGCTACGCGCAGAAGCTGACGACGGCCCCCGCCGGCAAGGAGCGGATCGGCAGAGCGGTGGCGGAGATGATTCCCGACGGCGCATCGGTCTATCTCGATGTCGGAACGACGGTCGAAGCCGTCGCGCGGGCGCTTTTGAGCAAGATGACTCTGCGGATCATCACCTGCAGCGTCTCCGTCGCGATGATCTTCTGCTCCCACGGCAAGTTCGACGTGTTCGTGACGGG
>NZ_JBFTZN010000032.1:0-33277 GCF_056406775.1 Allobosea sp. P1_A7 | reverse complement strand
GTCTGGGCCTGGGCCGGCGCCCCGGCAAGAACGAGGCCGGCGGCAAAGGCTGCAGCCAGTGTCAGATAGCTCTTCATCAGGTGTCCTCCCATGGACTCGAAGATCGTTGCTTGGCGTCAATTCTTGCTGGCCGGGCAGGAGTTGACGCTCTCCTGCCCGCTTGAAACCCCTTCACCGAAACTCTGCGAAAAACGCTCCTGCGAGCAGCGCAGGTGCCGGCGCATCGCGGTGCTGGCGGCCTCTCCCGATCCAGCGGCCAGCGCATCACGGATAACCCGGTGCTCGGCGACGGCGGCGCGCCAGGATGTCTCGTTCTCGAAGTAGCTCGCGAGTTGCTGGAAATACGGATTGATGCGCTGATCGAACAAGGTGCCAACAAAGCGCGCCAGAACGGAGTTCCCCAGGATTCCGGCGATCGCGACATGGAAGGCGCGGTCGAGCGCGACGAGTTCGTCGCTCGGCAATCCGGGAGCCTCCATTCCGCACAGGATTTCCTCGAGGCGCGCGAGATCCTCGCCCGTTGCCTGCCCTCCCGCCTCGGCGCAGATCGCGCTCTCCACCAGCTCGCGGGCCTTCAGGACCTCGAAAGGCCCCTCGGGCGCATCATCGGAGACAAGGATGGCGCTGGGAACCGGACGTGGCGGATCGATCACGTAGACGCCGGAGCCCATGCGGATACGCACCCGCCCCTCGACCTCGAGCGCGATCAAGGCCTCGCGCACTGAAGGACGAGAGACGCCGAGCTTTTCCGCGAGTTCCCGCTCAGGTGGCAGGCGTGCGCCAACGGGAAACTCCTGCCGGTCAATGAGATGACGCAGCTGATCGGCGATCTGACGATAAAGGCGCGGCGACTCGACGGCTTCGAGCGGCACGTGTCACTCCCCGGTCCATCCCCTGCCTCGGCAGTACCGAGGTCAATTTGGCCATGTGGTCAGGCCAATTTTGGAGAAGAAACCATCGTAGCGACCGGCATGTCAATGAGCCTTCGCAGGCAGGCGCCTTCCGTTCCAGCGATGGCCCTGCCCCTGCCGTTACGCCCCGTACCAGCAGCTCGGTCTTTCAGAACGCCAGCGGCCGATGGTACGGCTGAGTGCGACCAAGGTCGCGGACTTTGGTTTGTCGATTTGTCCGACCATGGTCTCTCCCCGCAGTCCGGCCTCATGGGTATAATTGTTGAGGCGGCTCCCACCCATTGGCCAGATGCGGGGAGGCGGACATGTATCTTCCGCGCGAGACCACCGGCGTCCTGTTGAAGGAAGCTGAGCGCGCTCTGGAAAACCGGCTCGAGATCGTCAGAGCCCTCGCCTTGGGGCAGATCACCAAACGCGATCTGCTGCGCTGGGGATATTTCGCGACCGGCGGGCTTCTGATCGCGAGGAGCGGGCTCGGCCGGTTCGTCGGTAGCGCCTATGCCGACAGCGTGCCGCGCAGCCCGACTTTCGGCGCAGTCAAGTTCCAGACGCCGATGCCGCGGGCCGAGCTTCAGAGGCCGGTCCCGCTGCTGCGCCTGCCGAATGGCGATGCGGCCTGGCAGACGGGTGGGGGCGGTACGGAACTGGCCGCCAGGAGCTTTTCCTATCACACCGACTTCACCAATTCCGGCGGTGCGGTCTTCCGCAATCCGGTGACCGGTGTCGGGCCGTTCGAGGGGCGGCCGCCCGGCGAGTTCTTCGCGCATCAGCGCTGGGAGGAGCTTTACCCAAAGGTGGGCTATCTGCTGTCGGTCGGACAGGTCCGACCGGGCAGCAAATTCGGCCAAGGGCTGCCGGACCAGAACGCAAACTCCGTCTGGTCCTTCGGCCCCCGGCAGCCTGGGCAGACGGGGAATGCCGCCGGCCTGCGCACGGGGTTGGCGAGGCCCGTTCTGATCAAGGCCCGCTACGGAGAACCGACCCTCACGCGCATCTACAACGACCTGCCGGTCGACCGGGCCATCAATGGCGGATTCGGGCGCAACGAAAGCTCGGTTCACCTTCACAATTCGCATAACGGCGCCGAGAGCGACGGTGCCTGCAACGCGTTCAATTTCCCCGGGACTTTCTATGACTATCACTGGGCCATAGCCATGGCGCGGCGCGATTTGCCGAGCGTCTGGCCGACCAGCGACCGCGACTTTGCGCGCAAGGCCTCGGGACCCGACGATGGCAACGGCCTGGTTCAGGTCCCGGGCGATTTCCGGGAGATCCAGGGCAGCCTGTGGTTCCACGATCATCGCTTCTTCTTCACGGCGCAGAACGTCTACAAGGGCATGTTCGCTGTCTTCAACATCTACAGCGGGCCTGATCGAGGCCGCGAAGATCTCGATGACGGCTTCAACCTGCGGCTGCCGAGCGGCTCGCAGCTCAAATGGGGCAATGTCGACTTCGACATCAACCTCGCGATCTCGAACCCGGCCTTCGACGCCAACGGGCAGCTCCGGTTCGACATCTTCGACACCGATGGCTTCCTGGGTGACATCCTGTTGGTCAACGGCACCTATTATCCGTATTTCGAGGTGCTGCCGCGACGTTACCGCTTCCGCCTCCTGAACGTCTCCGTCGCGCGCTTCATCAAACTGGCACTCGGGGTCAACAAGAGTGCTCGCTTCTCGCAAGCCACCAAAGTTCCGTTCTACTTCATCGCCAATGACGGAAATCTGGTTGTCAGTCCGATCGCCCTGACCGAGCTGGACGAGCAGGGCGTTGCGGAGCGCTACGACATCGTTGTCGATTTTTCCGCCTTTGCGCCAGGCGACAGCATCTATCTGGTGAATCTGTTGCAGCAGACCGACGGGCGCCGGCCAGACGGCGCCGTCTCGATCGACAGGGCACTCAAGGCTGGCGGTGACGATCCTTGTGTCGGCCCCTTCCTTGAGTTCCGGGTCGTGAATTCGCTGCAAAGCGTCGACAATCCCGGCAAGATCTACAATGCCAGCAATCCGCTCGACAAGGATCGCAGCGTCAATTTCACCGATCCCGAGTGGCGGTCCGGCGCCAAGACCCTGACCAGCCAAATCCCGATCGTCGCGCCAGTGCGCGAGCGGACCCTTGAATTCGGCAGGTCAGGAGGTGGAGATTCTCGCAATACTGCTGACGGGCAATGCATCCCCGATTGCGGCAATGCCGATTCCTTTCCCTGGACCATCAAGGTCAACGGCCAAGCAGCGCACTCGCTCAACGCCAACCGCATCTCCCTCCTGGTCCCCAAGCCGGGCGAGGTGGAGCACTGGACCCTCGTCAATGGCGGGGGCGGCTGGGACCACCCGATTCACCTTCATTTCGAGGAGGGCGTCACCATCGACCGCGGCGGAGCTGCCATTCCCGCAACGGAGCGCCTTGTACGCAAGGATGTCTGGCGCCTGCGGCCCTCGGGCAAGGTGAAATTCCAGGTGCGGTTCGGGGAGTTCGGCGGGGCCTATGTGACCCATTGCCATAACGCCACCCATGAGGACGCTGCGATGCTGCTGCGGCTCCAGCTCCTGACGCCTCCACCCGGAGATCCGAACTTCAAGGGCCAGCCGCAATATGTGGTGACACAGACGCCGATCCCGACGCCGAACGGCGTGACCTTCAAGCAGCCCGAAATTCTACCTGAAGGAGATCCCCGGAATCTCAGAGTTGCAGGCTCTGCACGCTCCTGACCAAGACAGGGCGACCGATCGCCGGAACTCCGCTGCACAAGATCGCGGGCTAAGCCGCGCTCGCCATCACCTCTGCCCGGATCTCCTCGACCAGCCGCTCCTTGAGCGCGACGAATTCCGGGCTCGTCTTGATCGTGTAAGGACGCGGATGCGGGAGGTCGACCGGGATGTCCGCCTTGACGCGTCCCGGCCGGGCGCTGATCACCACGACGCGCGAGGCCATGAAGATCGCCTCCTCGACGTCATGGGTGACGAAAAGCACGGTCTTCTGCTCGCGCTCCCAGATGCCGAGCAGCATTTCCTGCATCAGGGCGCGTGTCTGGTTGTCGAGCGCGCCGAAGGGCTCGTCCAGCAACAGGATCTTTGGATCATTGGCGAGGGCACGCGCGATCGCGGTGCGCTGCTGCATGCCGCCCGACAGCTGCTTGGGGAAATGATTCTCGAAGCCCTTGAGACCGATGCGTCCGGCCCAGTCGACGGCGATCCGCAGCCGCTCCGCCTCCGGCACGCCCTTCTCGCGCAGGCCGAAGGCGATGTTCTGCGCCACGGTCAGCCAGGGAAAGAGGGTATAGCTCTGAAAGACGAAACCGCGATCCGCACCGGGCCCTGTCACCGTCTCGCCATCGAGCAGGATACGCCCTTCCGTCGGCGTCTCCAGCCCGCCGATCATGCGCAGCAAGGTCGACTTGCCGCAGCCGGAGGGGCCGAGAATGGTGATGAAGTCGTTGTCGGAGACGCTGAGGGAGGTCGGCATCAGCGCCCGTGTCGCCTGCCCGCCGTGACGCGCGGGGAAGGATTTTCCGACATTGTCGATGATGAGCTTGCTCATTTCGCGGCCCAGGGGAACAGGCGCTGATTGACCGCCTTGAACAGGAAATCCGAGATCAGCCCGATMAGGCCGATGACGATGATGCCGAAGATGATCTGCCCGGTGTTCAGCAGCGCCTGGCTGTCGGTGATCATGTGGCCGATGCCGGACGAGGAACCGATCAGCTCGGCGACGATGACATAGGTCCAGGCCCAGCCCAGCACCATGCGCAGGATCTCGGCGATCTCGGGCGCTGCATTGGGCAGCAGCACGCGCATCACCACGGAACGGTCGCTGGCGCCCAGCGTATAGGCGGCATCGACGAGATCGCGCCGGATCGAGCCCACCGCGACGGCGATCATCAGGATGATCTGGAAGATCGAGCCGATGAAGATGACGAGCAGCTTCTGCGTCTCGCCGATGCCGGCCCAGAGGATCAGCAGCGGGATGAAGGCCGAGGCCGGCAGGTAGCGCGCGAAGGAGACGAAGGGCTCGAAGAAGGCCTCGATCGGCTTGTAGGCGCCCATCAGGATGCCGAGCGGCAGCGCGACGATGACCGCGAGGATGAAGCCGCCGAGGACACGCCAGATCGTCATGCCGATGTCGAACGCGAAGCCGTATTCGACGAGCAGCTTGTAGCCCTCGCCGACCATGGTCAGCGGATCGGCCAGGAAGAGGCGCTGGACATAGCCGCCGAAGGTCGCGACCGACCAGAGCGCAACGAAGAGTACGAAGAAGCCGAGCCCCAGCGCGACGCGGGACGGGACGGAAACGGGCTGAAGCGGCTTCATCGTCAAATCGCCCGCGAACGCCAGGCCGTGGCCAGTTCCTGCCAGGGCTCGACCGACCAGAAGCCCGAGGCCGCGCCGGAGGTCGATGGCAGCACGAAAGTCGCGCAACCCGCGACATCAACCGGCTGGCGGCCATAGCCGATGGCAGCACTGGATTGACCCAGCACGGCCTCGGCCGCCCGCTTGCCGTTGAAGGCGATGAAGGCCGGAGCCGTCGCACGCATCTTCATCAAGAATCCTTCAATATCGAAATGAGCACGAACGAGCGCGGCATCCGGCCCGGAGGTCGCTTTCGCGACGTCGGTGAGACCAAACCCATAGTCGAGCAAGCGAGGAAAATCCTCAGGCCTGAATTGCCGGGGAAGAAGGCCGATGGCGTGAAGCACCCGCCAGAACTTGTTCCCCGGTCCGGCGTAATAGGCGCGCCGCAAGGCTGAGGCGCGCCCGGCCTGAGTGCCGCAGAAGACGATTCCCAGACGTGGCGCAAGCACGTCCGGCAGAATCGTCACATCGCACCGCCCGAGACGAAGCGGGTATCGACCAGCGTGGTGATATCGGGCTTCGACTTGATCAGGCCGATCTCGAGCAGCAGGTCGGCCGCCTTGGTGGTGAAGGCCTGCCACTCGCCTGAGAAGAACTTCTTGTTGCCCTCGGCATCCGACCAGCGCAGGAAGCCGGCAGATTTGCCGAACTGCTCACCGGACTGCTTCACGTCGGCGCCCATGATGCCATAGGCCTTGGCCTGATCGGCCTTGATCAGTTCGAGCGCCTCGAAATAGCTCTTGGTCAGCCCCTTCACGGCAACCTCGTTGCCCGCGATGAAGGCCGGCGTGCAGCCGAAGGTGTCCATCACCATCGGATAATCGAGCGTGGTCGCGATGATCTTGCCGGCATCCGGCTTGTCGCGCACGGCAGAGAGATAGGGCTCATAGGTCATGGCCGCATCATTCTGGCCGGCGATGAAGGCCTGGGCCGCCGGGCCGGGCTCCATGTTGACCACGGTCACGTCCTTGACCGACATGCCGTTCTCCTTGAGGAACCAGGCGAGCGCGAAATAGGGCGACGTGCCGGGCGCAGAGGCCGCAACCGTCTTGCCCTTCAGATCCTTGATCGAGCCGGTCGCGCTACGCACCGCCATGCCGTCGGCGCCATAGCTCTTGTCGAGCTGGAAGAGCTGCTTGGTCTTGATCCCGGCGGCGTCCCAGACGATCCAGGTCTCGACGGTCGTGGCGGCGCACTGGATATCGCCGGAGGCGATGGCAAGGTGACGGTCCTTCTGCGGGATCTTCTTGATCGACACGTCGAGGCCATTCTTGGCGAAGATGCCGGCCTCCTTGGCCAGCACCAGGGGCGCGAAACCGGTCCAGCCGGAAATGCCGATCGAAACCTTGGTCTGCGCCTGCGCGCCCGTGGCAGCCAGCAGCGCCGCGAAGCCAAGTCCGGCCGCGGCTCCGATACGCTTCAAACCTGTCATGTCGAAACCCTTCCCCTGGTTGATGTCGTTCGCGCCCGTGAGACTTAAAGCCCATCGCCTCATCCGAAGCGGGATGCAACCTTCATTCCAAGGCAGGTTAAATGCATATGCAAAACCGTCAAGGCGGCGATCAGTTTCCTGAACGAAGCTGATAAATTTCTCTTGTTTGACACCGGACGAGGGTTCCGTTCCCTTCGCAGGGTCCTGCGCGCCGCGCATCTCCCAAGAGGTCCTTCCAGAATGAACGGCGCCGACCGCCTTTGCGATACCCTCCTCGTCAATGACGTGGATGTCTGCTTTGCCAATCCCGGCACCTCCGAAATGCATTTCGTCGCGGCGCTCGACCGCAAGCCGGAGATGCGCTGCGTACTCGGCTTGTTCGAGGGTGTGGTGACCGGTGCGGCCGACGGCTACGCCCGCATGGCCGACAAGCCGGCAGCGACGCTGCTTCATTGCGGCCCCGGCATGGCGAACGCCCTTGCCAACATGCACAATGCAAGGCGGGCCTGGACTCCGATGATCAATGTGGTCGGCGATCACGCGACCTATCATCTCGTCCATGACGCGCCACTGACCAGCGATATCGAAAGCCTGGCCCAGCCGATGTCCCATTTCGTCCGTCGGATCACGACGCCCGAGGATGTCGGCCCAGCGATCGGCGAATCCTATGCCGCCGCCATGTCGCTGCCGGGCGTAACCACCGTGATCCTTCCCGCCGATTGCGCCTGGGGCAGCGTCGAGCCGGCCAAGCTTGCGCCGGTCGCGGTGCCGAAGCTGAAATCGGTCGATATGACCGCCGTGAAGGAGGCCGCAGCCGCCCTGCGCAAGCACGGCAAGCGTGCCGCCCTGATGATGACCAATATGGCTTTGCGCGAAGGCCCGATGGCGATGGCGGCGCGGATCTGCGCCGTCACCGGCGCGCGCGTTTTCGGCCAGATGTCGAATGGCCGCATCGAGCGCGGCGTCGGCCGTGTCGCGCTGCCGAAAGTGCCCTACCCGGTCGATATCGCGCTCGAGGCGCTCAAGGATATCGACCTTTTGGTTCTGGTCGGCGCCAAGGTGCCGGTCGGCTTCTTTGCCTATCCGGGCAAGCCCGGCCGCCTGATCCAGGACAGCTGCGCGGTGGTGACGCTGGCCGAGATCGGCGACGACCTACCGCTCGCGATCGAGGCGCTGGCCGATGAACTTGGCGCGCGCCAGAGCCAACCGCTCTATGTCGCGGAGCCTCGCAAGGAGGTTGCTGCCCTGCCGACCGGCGCGCTCGACGCCGACAAGGTCTGCACGATCGTGGCGACGCTGCTGCCCGAGAACAGCATCATCTGCGACGAGTCGGTCTCATCGGGCCGCGTCTTCTACCAGCAGTGCCACAACGCCCCCCAGCACGATTATATCCAGCTCACCGGCGGCGCGATTGGCGAGGGCATTCCGCTCGCCATCGGCGCAGCGGTGGCCTGCCCGGACCGCAAGGTCATCGGCATGCAGGCCGATGGCTCCGGCATGTATACGGTTCAGGGGCTGTGGACACAGGCGCGCGAGAATCTCGACGTCGTCACGGTGGTCTTTGCCAACCGGACCTACCAGATCCTGCATGGCGAGATGCGCGCCGTCGGTGTCAATGATTTCGGCCGCAACGCCAAGCTGATGCTCAATCTCGACGAGCCGGCGCTCGACTGGGTCTCGATGGCGCGCGGCATGGGCGTCGAAGCGGGCCGCGCGACCACCGCCGAGGAATTTACCAAGCTGTTCCAGGGCGCGTTGTCCCGGAAGGGGCCGTTCCTGATCGAGGCGGTAATCTGAGATTTCGCCTGGCGGGGAGGCCGGGCTTGCCCCGGGCCGCCCGCGCCCTCGTTGTTCGATTGTGACTTCAATGCGTGATGCCCGGCCCAGGGCCGGACATCACGAGGGCGCCGTCTTCAGGCGCCAAACCCGGTCAGGAAGCCGTCGAGGCAGCCGCCGATCGCCTCGATCGCATAGCCCCCTTCCTGCACCACCAAGGTCGGCAATCCCATGGCCTTCACCTGCCGGCCGATCGTGCCGAAATCAGCCGCCTCGAGCTTGAGCACACCGATCGGGTCGTCCTTGTGCGCGTCATAGCCGAGCGCAATGACCAGCGCCTCGGCGCCAAAGTCACGGATGGCCTTGCCGGCACGATCGACGGCGGCCTCCATTTCGGCGCCGCCCGCGCCATGGGCGAGCGGCAGGTTGATATTGAAGCCCTCGCCCGCACCGTTTCCGCGCTCGTCCGCATACCCGGTGAAGAAGGGATAGTAGTTCACCGGGTCGGCATGGACCGAAATCGTCAGCACATCCGAGCGGCGGTAGAAGATCTGCTGCGTGCCGTCGCCATGATGCGCATCGACATCAAGGATCGCGACCTTGCCAAATTTCGAGCGCAGGCGCTGGGCCGCGACCGCCGTATTGTTGATGTAGCAGAAGCCGGTGGCACGGTCGGCGCGGGAATGGTGCCCAGAGGGGCGGCAAAGCGCATAGACCGCGCGCTCGCCGGCTAGGATGGCCTCGGCACCTGAGACCGCGGTCTCGGCCGAGCGCAGTGTCGAGGTCCAGCAGTGCTCGCCGACCGGCACGGAGAGATCGCCGAGGAACCAGCCGAGCTGGCCGATCAGGCCGGTTGGCCGACAAGGCGGACGCATGTCCTCATCGACCCTGCCGCTCCAATAGGGGAAAGTGTTGGGCCACGCTTCGGGGCCACGCTCGGGCAGTTGGACCCAGCGCTCCCACAGGGTCTCGAGGAAGCGGACGAATTCCTCGCTGTGCACGGCCAGGATCGGGTCGACGCCGTGAGCGCCGGGGCGCTCCGGCGTGATGCCATGGCGGGCGAGTGCGCCCAGCAATTGCTCCGTGCGTTCCGGCAGATCCTTCGGCGCGACGACGCGGCCGAAGCGCATGTATTGCTGCGGATCGTGAAGCGACTGGTCCGGGTGATAGAAGGCGCGCATGCGGAAACGGTCCTCGGCTTGTTGATCTGCACCATCCCCTCGACGGTGCGCGAGCTTGCAATGACATGCTTAGCAAGCGCCGGGCGCGTGGTCAGGCCGCAGCCACGCCGCCCCGGTCTGCATCCATGGCGGGTTCGGCCGGCTGCAAGCCTGACTGCTGGCTCAGCCACGGCACCCGGTTCGCCGGGACCGGGCGGGAATAGCGATAGCCTTGCGCGAAGTTGCAGCCGCACTGGCGCAGGAAGGCCTCCTGCTTCCGCGTCTCGACACCTTCCGCAATGAGATCCAGCTTCAGGTCGGCCGCGAGGTTGATGATCGCGCGCACGATCGCAGCATCCTCCCCGCCCTCATCGAGATGGCGGACAAAACCGCGGTCGATCTTGATCACATCGACGGGGAAGCGCCTGAGATGGGTCAGCGACGCGTAGCCGGTGCCGAAATCGTCCAGAGCGACGCAGACACCGTTTTCGCGAAGCGTCTTCAGCGCGCGCTCGGCATCGCCGGCGGTGCGGGCCAGGAGCACGGTCTCGGTGACTTCGACGCCGAAGCAGCATGTCGGCACGCCCGCCGCGGCGAGTTGGGCCAGCAGCTTCTCAGAAAACTGCGGATCGCGGAACACCGCTGGCGCGAGATTGACCCAGACTCGAGGGACCCTGGTCCCTGTTGCGAGCCAGCTGCTCAGATCGGCAATCGCCTTGCGCAGGATGATATCGCCAATCGCAGAAGCGGTCTCCGGATCTTCCAGCCCATGGACGAACGCGGCTGCCGGTACGATCCCGCGTTCCGGATGGCGCCAACGTGCCAGCGCCTCAAGGCCGTCGATGGCGCCAGAGACCAGTGAAACCTGCGGCTGATAGAAGGGCAGGATGCGGTCCTGCGCCAACGCCTCGGCCAATTCGCGGCAAATAGCGACGCGCGCGTTCATCGCCTCGCGCATGCCGCTGTCATAGACCACCGCCATGTTCCGGCCCAAGGCCTTGGCGCGATAGAGCGCGAGATCGGCATCCTTCATCAGCTCGATCGGAGCGCGATCATGCTGTGGCGCAAGCGCGATGCCGAGACTGGCGCGAGAGGAAATCGCGTGTCCGAGATGGCTGAGCGGGCCACGCAGCGCCGTCAGCAGCCGTTCCGCCTTGGCCTGAGCCTCGGGCACGTCCATCGTCTCGGTCGAGAGCACCACGAATTCGTCGCCGCCCAGTCGCGCGACGAGATCTCCGAGGGCCGTATGGCGCAGGAGGCGCGCGGCTGCTTCGTTCAGCAGGGCATCTCCGGCATCGTGCCCAAGCGTGTCGTTGACCGACTTGAAATCGTCGAGATCGACCAGGAACAGGCTCACGGTCGCGCCATCGCCGAGAGCCGCCAGGGCTTCCTGCAGACGCTCCTGGAAGAGCAGGCGGTTCGGCAGGCCGGTCAGAGCGTCATGCGTCGCCTGCCAGCGAACATGCGCTTCGGCGGCCTTGCGCTCGGTAATGTCGACAATGCCGGCGACGATCGTCGAGGACTGGCCCATCGACAAGGAAGTCGCAGTGATCAATGCGTCGCGGCTCGCGCCGGATCCGTCACGGATCGCGGCCTCGAACTCGCCGACATGTGCGCCGCGAAGCAATTGCCGCGTCAGGCTGCGCCGGCTTTCCGCATCGACGAAGACATCCGGCACAACCACCTCGCGCAGATCGCCTCCCGTCCCCTTGCCGAAGAAGCGCAGCGCCGCGTCATTGGCCCGCACGAAGCGCCCATCCGCCACCGATGCGACGACGAGYGGGATCGGCACGGCCATGAAGAGGCGCTCGATCATGGCACGGCTCTCGTCGAGCTCCTCCTTTGCAGCCCGCTCTGATTGGGTCGCAGTCCATTCCAGCCGCCTCAGGCGGTTGGCGTGGATCACGACCAGGCCGAGCGCGAAGTTCAGCATCGCCAGCACGAGCACCAGCCCGACGAAGGTGCTGGGATAGGGGCCCGAACCGAGATAGCCGACCAGCATGAGCAGGCTTGTGCAGAAGCCGAGGATGAAGGTCCAGCGGAAGGATATCGGCGCCACCAGATAGAAGATGGAGGGCAGCAGCAGCACGACGAAAAGCGCCAGATCGCTGCGCGAGCTGACCAGGAAGGCGACCGCCACGGCGCAGCCGACCTCCCACAGGACAGTCACGGCCTCGGCCTGCTTGAAGCGGGTAGCCCTGCGGATCAGGATCGCACAGAGAACCGACACCGCCACGACGGAGAGGCGTGCTGACACCGCGACGAGGAAATGCGGCGTCCCGAAGAAGCGCCAGTCGCTGACGAGGAAGAACGTGTTCAGCAGCGCCGAGATCAGGAAGATCAGTCGGCACTGCCGGAGGGTCTCCGGCAACCGGGCCGCCTGGAATATCTCCTCCCGGTCGGAATCGCGGAATTCTCCACCAAATCGGAACAAACTGTCGCGTTGCATGCCGCATCGTTACGATGCGAAGGTCAAAACCGCGTTAAGGCAGCCGGAACTTGTTGCAGCGCAATGCCTCAATCGGGCGTGGCTAGCCCGGCTCGCGGCGCAATCAGAGCGGCGAATTCGCGTGCCAGTTCCGGGATGTCGAAGCGCCCGGGGCGGTACCAGTCGGTGGAGCCATTAAGGGCGCCGAGCAGGAAGAGGCGCAGCGCCTCTGGCGAACGCTCCGCGGCGATCACATCGGCGGCCTGAAGCTCGGCGATCAGGAGGCGCCAGACGTCCTCATAGGCGCGGCGAACCCTGCGCACGCTGTCCGGCACCGACATCGCGCCCAAGGCAAAGGCCTTGATGCTCGCCGAGGTGTAATCGCCATGGCCATGCAGCGCCGTCAGATGTGCGTGAATCGCGCATTCCAGCCGGGCACGTGGCTCGGCCCCCTCGGATCCCTGCAAAGCGGCAACCACCGCCTCCTGAACGAAGCGAACGCCGTCATTGACGACGGCCTCGACGATCTCCTCCTTCGACGCGAAGTGATAGTAGAGGCTGGCCTTGCGGATACCGACCGCCTCGGCGATCTCGCGCAGGGTGGTCTGGTGATAGCCACCCTGGCGCAGCAGGCGTGCAGCCGTGTCGAGGATCAGCCGGCGCGCGCCCCCTTCTACGGCACCGCGCTCCGCTTTCGTCGTCTGAATGCTCACAACCGCTTCGCCACCTCTTCCAGCATGACTTCGGTGGCCCCGCCGCCAATCGACTGGACCCGCGCATCCCGCGTCAGGCGTTCAATGGCGCTTTCGCGCATGAACCCCATGCCGCCATGGAACTGCAGGCAGGCATACATCACCTCGTTGACCAGTTCGCCGCAATACGCCTTGACCATAGAGACCTCGCGCGTTGCCTCAGCGCCACGGGCGTCGAGCCAGGCGGCGTGATAGACGAGCTGGCGCCCCGCCTCGACCTTGGCGGAGAGCATGGCGAGCTTCTGGCGGATGGCCTGCTTTTCCCAGAGTGGAGCCCCGAAGGCTTTGCGGGTGCGGACATAATCCAGCGTGAGATCGAGCGCAGCCTGTGCCTCGCCCATCGCCATCGCGCCGATGACCGTGCGCTCATTCTGGAAATTGCGCATGATCGCGTAGAAGCCGCGTCCTTCCTGGCCGAGCAGGTTCGTGGCCGGGATGCGGCAGTCCTCGAAGACGAGTTCGGCGGTGTCGGAAGAGCGCCAGCCGTGCTTGTCGAGCGCGCGCGAAACCCGGAAACCGGGCGTTCCCCTTTCGACCAGGAAGATCGAAACCGACTGCGAGGGCCTGGCTGAAAGATCGGTCTTGGCGGCGACGCAGTAGAGATCGGCATGGACGCCGTTGGTGATGAACATCTTGGCGCCGTTCAGGACATAGGTATCGCCCTCGCGCCGCGCCGTCGTGCGGATACTCTTCACGTCCGAACCGGCGTCAGGCTCGGTCACCGCCACCGCGCAGATCGTCTTGCCGGCGATGATGTCGGGCATGTAGCGGTCCTGCTGCGCCTTGCTGCCGGCATTGAAGACATGGACGGAGGCCATGTCGGTATGGACAAGCGCGGTGATGGCGACCCCGGAGAAGGTGGAGCGCCCAAGCTCCTCCGCCAGGATCACGGTCGCCAGCGTATCCATCTCCGAACCGCCATATTCAGCGGGGTAGCGGATGCCGAAGAAGCCGAGCTCGCCCATCCGGCGCAGCACCTCCCGGGGCACGAAACCGGCCTCCTCCCAGGCGAGCGCATGCGGCTTGATCTCGGTCTCGACGAAGCGGCGCAGCTGATCGCGCAACGCCTCGTGCTCCTCGGTGAAGTAGGGCGAGCGGCGCGGCTCTTCACCGGTTCCCGCCCCCAGTCTGTCCACCGCCGTCATCGCACTCTCCCGCTGCTTGACCTCTCGGCGCAAAGTCGCCTACCTAACGGACGGTAGGTGACTTGATCAACGAGATCAAGGGCGAGCGCCGAGGCGGGAGGAACCATGTCTGCAGGCTCCACGAGCGAAGCGCGCGCAAACGTGCCGCCGCCCCTTAGCGAGATGCTCGCCACCCTGCGCGAGCGCCATGCGCTCGTCGCCAATGGCGGTGGCCCCAGAATGCGCGAGCGGCACGAAACGCGCGGCAAGATCATGGTGCGCGAGCGCATCGACCTGCTGCTCGACGCCCAATCGCCCTTCCTCGAACTCTCGCCGCTGGCGGCCTGGGGGCTCTACGGCAACGAGGTGCCCGGCGCAGGCATCGTCACCGGCATCGGCACCGTCTCCGGCCGTGCCTGCATGCTGATCGCCAATGACGCGACGGTGAAGGGCGGGTCGTTCTTCGCCGAGACAGTGCGCAAGCATCTCAGGGCGCAGGAGATTGCCGAGGAACATCGCCTGCCCTGCCTCTACCTGGTCGATTGCGGCGGGGCCTTCCTGCCGGAACAGGACCGGGTCTTTCCGGACCGCGACCATTTCGGCGGTTCCTTCTACAACCAATGCCGGATGTCGGCGGCCGGCATTCCCCAGATCTCGCTCGTCTTCGGCGGCTGCACCGCCGGCGGCGCTTATATTCCAGCGCTGTCCGACGAAGTGATCATGGTCAGGGGCACCGGGCGCATCCATCTCGGCGGCCCTCCGATCGTGAAGGCTGCGATCCACGAGATCGTCGATGGCGAGACCCTGGGCGGGGCCGAGATGCACACCCAGGTCTCGGGCGTCAGCGACCATCTGGTCGAAACGGAAATGGAGGGCCTCGCCAAGCTCCGCGAGATCGTCGGCTCGCTCGGCGAAATCGGCAGGCTGGGCGCAGCGCCCTACCCGTCCGTACCACCGCGGCTCGATGCGGCCGAACTCGAGCACATCGTCCCGACCGACCTGCGCAGGCCCTATGACGTGCGCGAGGTGATCGCCCGCGTCGTCGACGACAGCAGCTTCAATGCCTTCAAGCCCGATTATGGCGCAACGCTCATCACCGGCTTCGCCCGCATCCACGGTTACCCCGTCGGGATCATCGCTAATAATGGCGTGCTCTTCTCGGAATCGGCGCTGAAGGGCGCCCATTTCATCGAGCTCTGCGACCAGCGCCAGATCCCCCTGATCTTCCTGCAGAACATCACCGGCTTCATGGTCGGCACCGCAGCCGAACGCGGGGGCATCGCCAAGCATTCCGCCAAGCTGGTCTATGCCGTCTCGAATGCGCGCGTTCCCAAATACACCGTGCTGATCGGCGGCTCCTATGGCGCCGGCAATTACGGCATGTGTGGGCGCGGCTTCCGGCCACGTTTCCTGTTCTCCTGGCCGAACGCCCGGATCGCCACGATGAGCCCGGAGGTTGCAGCCACGGTCGTCATGGAACTGCGCCGCCAGAGCCTGAAGGGCGCTGCCGACGAGGCAGCGATCGCCGAGCTCGATCGCAGGACGCGGGCCCAGTTCGAGGAGCAGAGCGACCCGTATTATGCGACTGCACGGCTCTGGGATGACGGGATCATCGAGCCGGCGCAGACGCGCGACGTGCTCGGCCTGTGCCTCTCGCTTGCCGCAGGCGAAGCGCGCGACACCTCCCCTCGCCCCGTCTACCGGATGTGACCGCCGCCATGTTCGAGAGCATCCTGATTGCCAATCGCGGCGAGATCGCCTGCCGCATCATCAAGACCTGCCGCCGTCTCGGCATCCGCGCCATTGCAGTCCATTCCGACGCGGACCGGGACGCGCTGCATGTGCGCCTCGCAGACGAGGCCATCGCGATCGGCCCGGCCCCCGCGCGCGACAGCTATCTGCGAGCCGACCGGATCATCGAGGCTGCACTGGCGACAGGCGCGCAGGCAATCCATCCCGGCTATGGCTTTCTCTCGGAGCGGCTCGATCTGATCGCCGCCTGCGAAAAGGCGGGCATCACCTTCATCGGCCCCTCGGCCACCGCCATCGATGCCATGGGCGACAAGATCCGCTCCAAGCAGATCGCGCGCGAGGCCGGCGTGCCGGGCGTGCCCGGATATGACGGGGCCGACCAGTCCCGCGACGTGCTGAAGCGGGAAGCGTTGCGCGTCGGCCTGCCTGTCATGGTCAAGGCGTCTGCCGGTGGCGGCGGCAAGGGCATCCGCAAGGTCGAACGGGAGGAGGATCTCGATGCCGCCATCTCCGCGGCGGGCAGCGAGGCACAAGCCGCATTCGGAGACGGGCGCCTGCTGATCGAGAAATTCGTGACGCGCCCGCGCCATGTCGAGGTCCAGGTCGCGGGCGACAGGCACGGCGCCATCGTTCATCTCTTCGAGCGCGACTGCTCGGTGCAGCGCTCCAACCAGAAACTGATCGAGGAAGCGCCAGCCCCGAACCTGCAGGATGAGACACGCGCGGCCCTGCATGACTACGCCTTGAGGTTGTCGCGCGCGATTTCCTACGACAATCTCGGGACCGTCGAATTCCTTGTCGATGCCGTGACGCAGGAGGTGTTCTTCCTAGAGATGAACACCCGACTGCAGGTCGAGCACCCGGTCACCGAAGCGATCACCGGGCTCGATCTGGTGGAATGGCAAATCCGCATCGCGGCAGGCGAGCCCCTGCCGCTCGCCCAGGGCGAGATCGGCTGCTCGGGCCACGCCATCGAAGCCAGGCTGACGGCAGAGCGGGCGGACCACGGCTTCCGGCCCGATACCGGTGTGATCAGGCTGTGGCGGGAACCGCAGGCGGCGCGCGTCGACAGCGGCATCGCCGCCGGCAGCGAGGTCACGCCGCATTACGATTCCCTGCTCGCCAAGGTCATCGCCCATGGGCCCGATCGCACGAGCGCGGCCCAGCGGCTCGCCAGAGGGCTGGATGGGATGGTGGTGCTCGGGCCGGCGACCACCCGTGCGTTCCTGGCGGATGCCCTGAGAACTCCGAGCTTCACGAGGGGCGAAGCCACAACCCTGTTCCTGAGCGAGAATTTCCCGGGAGGCTGGAAGCCGCAAGCCGTGCCGCAGAGCCTGCTCAATGCGGTGGCAGCGGCCCTCTGGCTCACGGCGTCCGGGACCGAGCCCGCCGGCACGCCATGGCATGCGCTCAAGGGTTTTCGCCTTCTCGCGCCTGCCGGAAGGTCGGCGACGACGCATCTGGCCATCGGAGCCGGCGCAGATGCGACGCGGCTCACTATCGAAACCCATGATGGCTTCCTGCGCGTCGCGTCAGCCGGTGGCCAACATGATATCGCGCTCCGTCGCGGTGGCTCGGACGCCGAGTGGGTGGTGACCATGAGCGKGGTCAGCCAGATGGCATACGCCGTCTTCGACACCCAGGGTCTGCTCCTGCGCCTCCGCGGCTTCGAAGGCCGGATCGAAATCGCGCTTGCGATCGAGGCCGCAGCAGCGCGCCGCGATCCGGGCGGCGATTCCGGCAGCACCGTGCGGGCACCGATGCCAGGAACACTTGCGGCGTTGCATGTCGGCGTCGGCGACACCGTCGAGGCCGGGCAGATCGTGGCCGTGCTGGAATCGATGAAGCTCTTCATGGAGTTGAAGAGCCCCGCCGGCGGAACGGTTCAACGGATCGGTCCGAGGGCCGGATCGACGGTGGCAGCCGGCGACATTCTGGTCGCGATCGAGCCGGTCTGAGCGCGAGCGCGGTGCCGATCGCCTCGCGTATCGGCCCGAACAGTGGATTGAGGCCCTCGGGAAAGCCGATGCAAACACTGAAAGTTAGATCTTCGGACCGGACAGGATCCGGTGCGATCGACTCTGATAATTTAGAGCATTCTCAATGCGAAAAACCGTTGCCACTCTTTCGCAGCATGCTCTAGGTGCCCACCGCCTTCGTCGGCGCGGACGTCTTCCTCACCGTAACCCGTGCGGAGGCGAGGCGCCTATAGAGCGTCCGCCGGCGAAGCATGGGCAGCCAGTCGTAGAGGAACATCTCGGCCGGCCTCCAGATCACGACCCAGCCGATGATCACAAAGCTCTCCTGAAGCACGCGCGCGAACGGGCCTTCGATACGCTCTGACAGCCACCAGCCGATGAAGAGACAGGCGCTCAGGACGATGAGGCCGATCAGGAAGGCCAAGCGACCGTCCCGAAACAGCTGCCGCATCGCCTTTGTCTCAGATCGCGCACGCCCGTCGAACCAATTGCCGATGGCCGCAGCAAGATCGGGCGCCGCGCCGCCGGATTCGCCGTCCGCCGCGATGTCGATGAGGATTTCAATGGCGCGATCCTTGGGCAGCTCCTCCGCCCATTCGACGATGTACTGCTCGGCATCCCCCGACAGGTCGCGCTGGCGGAAGGGAAACGGATCGAGCGTGTTGAACAACTGTGCACCATCGGTCAGGCTCAACTCAATCGTGCTCGCACTCCGCAAGCCCGGAGCTGCATTGTCAGCCATCAGTCACCGCCATTTCCCATGATCGCGCCAAGAGCTACGCCCATATTCCGGCTAAGGATATTGCATTGAATCCTCAACATCCTGCCGGCGAGCCGACTTGATTGAAGTCAATTCCCCGCGCCGGCGAATGCCGCATATGACAAGCCCCTCTTGCATAGGTTGCGCGGGCGTCTCAGTCTGGTGATATTGCAGTGCGAAAGATCATCGTGAAGTTTCTGACGTATCGGCCCCCGGCCATATGAGGACAACGATATGGTGAGCGCATATTCCGTGACGTCGCCCGGCGCTGCCGCTGCGACGGCCGATTCCGGCTCCGACCTCGCCGCGTATCTGGTCGACGCCGCCCAGCGAAACGTGCTGATGCTCGATGTGTTGCACCGGCGCGGCGACAATTACCTCGACCATCTGGCGATGGCGGCCCCCAATGTCCTCGGATTTGGCTTCGAGATCGTCATGAGCGGCCGTAGCCTGCCCCGTCCGGTCAATTACGGCCTGGTCCGGATCATTGCACCCGAAGGCGTCGTCACGGACGAGTCCTCACGCCCCTTCATCGTCGTCGATCCGCGTGCCGGCCATGGTCCGGGCATCGGCGGCATGAAACCCGACAGCGAAATCGGCGCAGCGCTCGCTGCCGGACATCCCTGCTATTTCATCGGCTTCCTGCCGGATCCGGTCAAAGGCCAGACGATCGAGGATGTCGGCTGCGCCGAGGCTGCCTTCATCGAGGCCGTCACCAGGCGCCATCCCGGCTATTCCGGCAAGCCTTGCGTCATCGGCAACTGCCAGGCCGGCTGGGCCGTCCTCGGGCTCGCCGCCGCCCGGCCCGAACTGATGGGGCCGATCATGGCCGCGGGCGCGCCGCTGGCTTATTGGAATGGCAAGGACGGGCTCAACCCGATGCGATATTCCGGCGGCATGCTGGGGGGCTCCTGGCTCACCTCGCTGACCGGAGATCTCGGCGCCGGCATCTTCGACGGCGCCTATCTCGTTCAGAATTTCGAAAAGCTGAACCCGGCCAACACCTGGTGGAGCAAGCTCTACGATGTCTGGTCGAAGGTCGATACCGAGGCCGAACGCTTTCTATCCTTCGAGAAATGGTGGGGCGGGCATGTGCTGCTCAACCGCGAAGAGATCGAATTCATCGTCGAGCAACTCTTCGTCGGCAACAAGCTGACCAAGGGGGAAGTGACGCTCTCTTCCGGCAAGCGGATCGACCTGCGCGAAGTCGCCTCGCCGATCGTCGTGWTCTGCTCCTGGGGCGACAACATCACGCCGCCGCAGCAGGCGCTCGGCTGGATCACCGATCTCTATGGAAGCGACCTCGCCCTGATCGCAGCCGAGCAGACGATCGTCTACTCCATCCACCCGCAGGCCGGACATCTCGGCGTCTTCGTTTCAAGCTCCGTAGCGAAGAAGGAACATACCGAGCTCACGGAGAACATGGATCTGATCGACATCCTGCCGCCAGGACTCTGGGAAGCCGTCATAACGCCGCGCGAGCCCGGCCAGGACTACGCGGATCTTGTGACCGGCAACAATATCCTGCGCTTCGAGGCGCGCAGCCTCGACGACATTCGCGCCCTGGGGCTGAACACGGCGGAGGATGACCGCCGGTTCGCGACAGTCGCCAGGGTCTCCGAGATCAATGCCAGTTTCTACAAGACCTGGCTGCGCCCATTCGTGCAGGCTACTGCCACGGCGCCCGCTGCAGAGCTGGAACGCCGGCTCAATCCGCTGCGCTCACAGTTCGAGATCTTTTCGCACAACAACCCGTTCATGCGCGGCGTCAGCGGCTGGGCGGAACTCGTGCGGGAACACCGCCGCCCCGCAGCCCCGGACAATCCATTCCTGGCCTGGCAGGAGATCATCTCGCAGAACATCGTCGCCTCGCTCGACCTGTTCCGCGACATCCGGGATTCCACGACCGAACTCGTCTTCAAACAGATCTACGGCGCGCCTGCCTTGCAGGCGGCGCTCGGCGTCACCGACGAGACGGCGCGCCCGTGGCCAGCCGATCGCGAGCGCGGCGTCGCGGCGCTCGAAGCAGGTCGTTCCGACCTGACTCAACGGGTCGGCCGCATCAGCGCCAAGATCGCGATCCTGCGGGCGGTGATGTACGTCCTGGCGGCGCGCGGCGGAATCGACGAACGGATCTTTGCCGTCCTGCGTCGCCTGCACGGCAAGCATCAAAGTCTCGACGGCATGACGCTGCAGCAGTTCAAGCTCAACGTCCGCGAACAGTTCTTCATGCTGCGCTTCGACGGCGAAGCGGCGGTCGCAGCGATCGCCACGGTGTTGCAAGCCGAGGCGCCCCATATTTCGCTCGAGGAATTTCACGACATTCTGACCGCTGCAGGGCCCCTCGAAGGCGAAGCGCTTGCCCGTTTCGAGCGGATCAGCAGGATGTTTCCTGCCTCTTCGCCGGCGCGTGAGCAGCACGAGACCGCAAGCAATCTGCACCGCCTGCCGAGCCAGACGGCTGTGCAAGAACGAACAGTCCTCGACACCCCGTCGAAGGCAGCGCCCCGCCGCAGATCATCGCCGAGGAAGTGAGGCGCAGAATGGTTCAGCCTTACCAATCCGCCGCAGCCCCCAAGTCAGGCGATGCGCGCGGCAAATACGAGCGCCTGATCGCCACGGCGCGCGCGCTTCCGCCGGTCGCGACGGCCGTCGCCCATCCCTGTGACGAGTCTTCCCTGAGAGGGGCCCTCGATGCCTCGGCGCTGGGCCTGATCAAACCCATCCTGGTCGGTCCTACCGCGCGGATCATCGCGACCGCAAAGGAGAATGGGCTCGACATCGCGGGTTTCGAGATCGTCGATACACCGCATAGCCATGCGTCCGCCGCCAAGGCGGTCGAGCTCGTGCATGCAGGCAAGGCGGCCTTGCTGATGAAGGGCAGCCTGCATAGCGACGAATTGCTCGCCGAGGTCACGAACAAGGAGACCGGCCTGCGTACAGGCCGGCGCGTCAGCCATGTCTTCATCATGGATGTGCCGTCCTATGCCGAGCCGCTCTTCATCACCGACGCGGCCGTGAACATCTTTCCCGATCTCGACGCCAAGCGCGACATCATCCAGAACGCCATCGATCTGCATGTCGGGCTCGGCCTGGGGGCCCCGAGGGTCGCGATCCTCTCGGCCGTGGAGACCGTGACCACCAAGATCCCCAGCACGATCGAGGCGGCAGCGCTCTGCAAGATGGCCGATCGCGGCCAGATCACCGGAGGCCTGCTCGATGGGCCACTGGCGCTCGACAATGCGATCAGCCCGGAGGCGGCCAGCATCAAGGGCATCGTCTCGCCGGTCGCGGGCCGCGCGCAGATCCTGGTGGTGCCCGACCTCGAAGCCGGCAACATGCTGGCGAAGAACCTGACCTTCCTGTCCGGGGCCGATGCCGCCGGCATCGTGCTCGGCGCGCGCGTGCCGATCATTCTGACCAGCCGCGCCGACAATGTCCGGACCCGCCTCGCCTCCTGCGCCGTTGCCGGGCTCTATGCCCATGCGTTGCTGCAGGCCAAGCCAATCGGAGCCTAGCCGGTGACCGAGGTCCTGTTCGTCGTCAATGCCGGCAGCTCGAGCATCAAGTTCAAGCTCTACTGCGTTGCAGGCGATGATATCGAGCTGATGTTCGGCGGCGCCGTGGACGGGATCGGAACCCGTCCGCGGCTCAAGGCAAAGAGCCATGACGGAACGTCGCTGATCGAGCGCAGCTTCACCGTCGCGGAGGTTGCGAACTCGGCGCAGGCGCAACAGGTCGTTGCCGACTGGGTCGTCGGCGAGATCCGGGACATGGCCATCATCGGCATCGGCCATCGCGTCGTCCATGGCGGCCCGGTCTATTCGGCACCGGTGCTGGTCGACGACGCGGTAATGAAGACGCTCGAAACCTTCATCCCGCTCGCGCCACTGCATCAGCTCAGCAATCTCGACCCGATCCGCGTGCTGCGCCAACGCCGGCCCGACCTGCCGCAGGTCGCCTGCTTCGACACGGCCTTCCATCGCGGCCATCCCGAACTCTCAGACCGTTTCGCCCTGCCGCGTGCGCTCTATGACGAGGGCGTCCGGCGCTACGGCTTCCATGGCCTGTCCTATGAATATGTTTCGAAGGCGCTGTACGGCATCGCACCGGAGATTGCAGACAAGCGGGTGATCATCGCCCATCTCGGCTCCGGGGCTTCCGTCTGCGCCTTGCAGGGCGGCCGCAGCATCGAGACGACGATGGGCTTCACCGCGCTGGACGGACTGCCGATGGGAACGCGCTCGGGTTCGCTCGATCCCGGTGTCGTCCTGCATCTGATCGAGCAGAAGGGCATGAGCCCGGCCGCAGTCGGCCAGATGCTCTATCACGAAAGCGGCCTGCTCGGGCTGTCCGGCATCAGCAACGATGTGCGCGAACTGCAGGAGAGCGAGAGGCCCGAGGCCGCAATGGCGATCGACTTCTTCAGCCTCCGCGTCGCGCAAGCCATCGCCAGCCTGTCGGTCACGCTCGGTGGGCTCGACGGCATCGTCTTCACGGCCGGCGTCGGCGAGAACGCCTGGCAGGTCAGACAGAACGTGGTTGATCGCCTGCACTGGGCAGGACTGTCGCTCAAGGCCGAGGCCAACCTGCGCAATGACAGGCGCATCGATGCCGAAGGCAGCCGGACGCAGATTTTCGTCGTCGCGACGGACGAGGAACGCATGATCGCGCAGCATACGCTGCGGCTGCTTCGGAGCACCGGAGTGGCTGCGCGAGAGCCCGCGCGGTCATAACGCAGGATCAGGAAGCAGCCGGTTCTCGCCGCAAGCGCAACCGCCGAGCTCGGAGAGTGATGATGATAGTGGTCCGTCTACCCGCAGCGACAGCCCTGGCGGTGGCGCTCCTGACCGTCGGCAGCGTGCTCGCCCCGGTCTCGCGCGACCTCTCGATCACGGCGCCAGCCCAGGCCCAGTCGAAGATCCAGGCGCTCCTCCAGCGCTTGCGCAGCGGCTCGATGCCCAGCGGGATTGCCAAGTCGAACGGCCGTATCGAGGCGACGCAGATCGATATCTCCGCCAAATATGCCGGCCGCCTGTCGCAGGTGCTCGTCAATGAGGGCGACGACGTCACCGCCGGGCAAGTGGTCGCGCGCATTTCGTCGCCGGAATACGAAGCCCAGCTTCGCGGCGCCCAATCCCAGGTTCTCAAGGCCAAGCATGGGCTGGCGGAAGCCAATGCGCTGATCGTCCAGCGCAAGAGCGAGATCACCCTCAGCCAGGCTGAGCTGGAGCGTGGCCAGCAGCTCGTCGACAAGGGCTATCTGACCAGGCAGACCTTCGACCAGCGCGTCGCCAAGGCAGATACCGCCAAGGCCGCGCTCGTCGCAGCCGAGGCCCAGCGCGACCAGGCGCAGTTCGCGATCAAGAGCGCCGAAGCCGAGGTCGACCGCATCGAGGCGGTTCTCGTCGACATGACGCTCGTCGCGCCCCGCAGCGGCCGGGTTCAGTACCAGCTCGCACGCGCGGGCGAGGTCGTCGGCGCAGGCGCGCGCATCCTGACGCTGCTCGATCTTAGCGATGTCTACATGACGATCTATCTCCCGGCCGCACAGGCCGGGCTGCTCGCCCTTGGCGACGAGGCCCGGATCACCGTCGATCCGCTGCCCCAATATGTCATCCCGGCCAATGTCGGCTTCGTCGCGGCGGACGCCCAGTTCACGCCGAAGAGCGTCGAGACGGCCGACGAGCGGGAGAAGCTGATGTTCCGCGTCAAGCTGCAGATCGATCCGCGCGTCCTGAAGAAATATCACCGCCAGGCCAAGACAGGGGTGCGCGGCATGGGCTTCGTCCGGACCAGCCCGTCGATCCAGTGGCCCGAAGATCTCACCGTGAAGCTCCCCTGATGAACGACGGCGTCATTGCCAAGGTCGAGCATGTCTCGCACCGGTACGGCAAAACGGTTGCGCTCGACGATGTCTCGATCGACTTCCCCTCCCGCCGCATGGTGGGGGTGATCGGTCCCGACGGCGTCGGCAAATCTGCGTTGCTCGCCCTGATTGCCGGCGTCAGGGAAATCCAGACCGGACATGTCACGGTCTTCGGTGGCGACATGGCCGACAAGGCCCATCGCGAGAAGCAGGGCGCCCGCATCGCCTATATGCCGCAGGGCCTAGGCCGCAATCTCTATCCGACGCTGAGCGTCTTCGAGAATATCGACTTCCATGGCCGGCTCTTCGGCCAGGGCGCAGCTGAGCGCAGGCGGCGGATCGACGAATTGCTGAAGGCGACGGGTCTCGACCCGTTCGAAGGCCGCCCGGCCGGCAAGCTGTCGGGTGGCATGAAGCAGAAGCTCAGCCTGTGCTGCGCCCTGATCCACGACCCGGACCTCCTCATCCTCGACGAGCCGACCACCGGTGTCGACCCGCTTTCGCGCGGCCAGTTCTGGGACCTGATCAACACCWTCCGTGGCCGGCGGCCGCAAATGAGTGTGATCGTCGCCACCGCCTATATGGACGAGGCCGAACGCTTCGACTGGCTGGCCGCCATGGATGACGGCAAGGTGATCGCCTCCGGGCCGATCTCCGAGATCCTTGAAAAGACGGGACAGAAATCCCTGGAAGCCGCCTTCATCGCGCTGCTGCCAGAGGCAAAGCGGGCGCAGCACCAGGAGGTCATCGTACGCCCGCGCCCGGCCAGCGACAGCGCCGTGCCGGMGATCGAGGCCGAGGGATTGACCCGACGCTTCGGCGATTTCACGGCCGTCGACCATGTCAGCTTCCGGATCGAGCGCGGCGAGATCTTCGGCTTCCTCGGCTCGAACGGCTGCGGCAAATCGACGACGATGAAGATGCTCACCGGCCTGCTGCCGGCGACCGAGGGCTGGGCCAAGCTGTTCGGCAAGCCGATGGGCTCCAACGACATGGAGACGCGCCGGAATGTCGGCTACATGTCGCAGGCATTCTCGCTCTATACCGAACTCACGGTCCGGCAGAATCTCGAACTCCACGCAAAGCTCTATCACCTGCCGAACGATGAGATCGAAGGTCGCATCGCGGAGCTGCTCGCGCGCTTCGACCTCAGGGATGTGGTGGACTCGCGGCCCGACAGCCTGCCCCTCGGCATCAAGCAGCGCCTGCAGCTTGCGGTCGCCGTGCTCCATCGGCCGGCCATGCTCATTCTCGATGAGCCGACCTCCGGCGTCGACCCGATCGCGCGCGACGCCTTCTGGCGCACGCTGATCGATCTCTCGCGCGATGACGGCGTGACGATTTTCCTCTCGACGCATTTCATGAACGAGGCCGAGCGCTGCGACCGCATCTCCCTGATGCATGCCGGCAAGGTGCTCGCAGTCGGCACACCGGAGGAACTGGTCAGGGAACGTGGAAGCTCCTCGCTAGAGGACACCTTCGTCGACTATCTCGCCGAGGCCGCAGGGATCGATCGCGAAGCGAAACCGGAGGCGCCTGACCCGAACGCGGTACTCCCGCCGCCGGAACCCATCCGGCCCCCGCGCCGCTTCGACCCGAAGCGGCTCTGGGCCTATTCGCGGCGCGAGACGATGGAGCTGCTGCGCGATCCGATCCGGCTCGCCTTCGCCTTCCTCGGCCCGCTCGTCCTGATGATCGCCTTCGGCTTCGGCATTTCCTTTGATGTCGAGAACCTGCGCTTCTCGGCGCTCGACCAGGATAATACCCCCGAAAGCCGCCAGCTGATCGAGGCCTTTTCCGGCTCGCGCTATTTCGACGAGCGTGCGCCGATCAGGACGGCCGAGGAGCTCGACCAGCGGCTGAGGAACGGCGAGTTGCAGCTCGCAATCGAGATCCCGCCCGGCTTCGGGCGCGACCTGCAATCCGGCAGGAAGCCGGAGGTCGCGGTCTGGCTCGACGGCGCCATGCCGTTCCGCGCCGAGACGACGAAGGGCTACGTCACCGGGCTTGCCGCGCAATACGCCAAGGAATGGCTCGCCCAGAACAGTGCCGGCACGAGCGCGGCCAGTCTCGTCAATGTCGAGACCCGTTTCCGCTACAACCAGGCCTTCAAGAGCGTCAATGCGATGGTGCCGAGCGTGATCATGCTGATGCTGATCCTGATCCCGGCCATCATGTCCGCCATTGCGGTGGTGAGGGAGAAGGAGACCGGCTCGATCGCCAATTTCCAGTCGACGCCGATCACCAAGTTCGAGTTCCTGTTCGGCAAGCAGCTGCCCTATATCGCGATCGCGATGATCAGCGTCGTGCTCCTGGTGCTGCTTGCGATCATCCTCTTCGGGGTGCCGATCAAGGGCTCGATCGCGATGCTGATCCTGGGCACCCTGCTCTACGTGATCGCGACGACGGGCTTCGGCCAGTTAATCTCGACCTTCACCAGGACACAGGTCTCCGCCGTATTCGCCACCGCGATCCTGTCGATCATACCGGCGGTGAACTTCTCGGGCCTGCTCGTTCCGGTCGCCTCGCTGTCGGGCGGAGCACGGATGATCGGGCTCGGCTTCCCGACGGCCTGGTATCAGCCGGTCAGCGTCGGCGCCTTCACAAAGGGCCTGGGGTTCGACGACCTGTCGTTCAACCTCATCATGCTCGCTGGCTTCGCAGTCCTTTTCCTCGTCGTCTCGCAGCTTCTCCTGCGCAAACAGGAGCTCTGAGATGTCGCCGGAGAGAACCAGCGCCACGACGGAACCAGCGCAGCAAGGGCCAACGGGCCTTCGACTGCATCTGGCCAATATCTACCAGCTCGTCATCAAGGAACTGCGCAGCATCCGGGCTGACCCGGTCATGCTCATCCTCGTGGTCTATGCTTTCAGCATCGCCGTCTACACGGTGGCGACCGGCGCTTCGACCGAAGCGAAGAACCTGACCGTCGGCATTGTCGACGAGGACCGCTCCGATCTCTCGCGCCAGATCCAGAACGCACTGAACCCACCGCTGTTCAAGAGCGCGGTGACGATCAGCGCACGCGACATCGACGAGGAGATGGATCACGGCCGGCTGGTCTTTGTGCTGGAGATCCCGCCCTCCTTCCAGGCCGACCTTCTCTCCGGCCGGCGGGCATCCGTGCAGCTCAATGTCGATGCCACCGCGATGACCCAGGCCGGAAACGGCTCGGTCTATATCCAGTCGATCATCGCGCAGGAGGTGACGAATTTCCTGGCCGGCCGGGAAACCGTGACCAACGCCCCCATCAATGTCGTCATCCGCTCCAAGTTCAATCCGAACCTGAATTCGGCCTGGTTCACCTCGGTGATGCAGGTGATCAACAATGTCACCTTGCTGACGGTGATCCTGACCGGCGCGGCGCTGATCCGCGAACGCGAACAGGGCACGGTCGAGCATCTGCTGGTGATGCCGGTCGTGCCGGCCGAGATCATGCTGGCGAAGATCATCGCCAACGGGCTCGTCATCCTGGTCGCGGCCGGGCTGTCGCTCGCGGTCGTCGTGCAATGGTGGCTGCAGGTGCCGATCGCCGGCTCGCTGACGCTCTTCCTGGCGGGTGCGGCGCTCTACGCCTTCACGGTCGCGGCGCTCGGCATCATGCTCGGCACGCTCGCCACCTCGATGGGCCAGTTCGGGCTGCTCGCCATTCCGATTCTGGTGATCATGCAGCTCCTGTCGGGTTCCAGCACGCCGATGGAGAGCATGCCCGTCTGGCTGCAATACGTGATGCAGATCATCAGTCCGACACCGCATTTCGTGGCGTTCTCGCAGGCCGTGCTCTATCGCGGCGCGGGCCTCTCCGTGGTCTGGCTGCAGCTCGTCGCGCTGGTCGTCATCGGCAGTGTATATTTCACCTATGCGCTCAGCCGTTTCCGCCGCGTGATCTTCGGAGACTAGTCAGATGGGCACGATCGACGACATCGTCCGCGGCAAGAAGGGCCTGATCGTCGGCATCGCCAACGAGGACAGCATCGCCTTCGGCTGCGGCAGGGTCCTGCACCGGCTCGGCGCGGAGCTGGCCATAACCTATCTGAACGCCAAGGCCGAGAAATGGGTGCGCCCGCTCGCGGAGGAACTCGGCAGCCCGATCATCATGCCGCTCGATGTCGAGATGCCCGGGCAGCTCGACGCCGTGTTCGAGGAAATCACCAGGCGCTGGGGCAAGCTCGACTTCGTCATCCACTCGATCGCGTTTGCACCGCGCGACGACCTGCATGGCCGGGTCGTCGATGTGACGCGGGACGGCTTCGAACAGGCGATGCGCGTCTCCTGCTATTCGCTGATCGAAATGGCCCGCAAGGCCGAGCCGCTGATGAGCGCGGGCGGCGCGATCCTGACCATGAGCTATTACGGCGCCGAGAAGGTGCTCGACAATTACAACATCATGGGACCGGTGAAGGCTGCGCTCGAGAGCACGACCCGCTATCTCGCCCATGAACTCGGCCAGAAGGGCATCCGCCTGCACGCGCTCTCGCCGGGCCCGTTGAAGACACGCGCCGCCGGCGGCATTGCCGGTTTCGACGAGCTTCTGTCCCAAGCCGCGGCGCGGGCTCCGCAAGGGCGCGTCGTCACCATCGACGAGGTCGGGCAGGTCGCCGCTTTCCTGATCAGCGATGCCGCCACCGGCATGACCGGCAACACGATCTATGTCGATGCCGGCTATCACATCATGGGTTAGGTCATCGGACCGGACATCGTATCCCGGCCGGTGATCTTCTGCGTTTGCATCGGCCCTCCCGAAAACCGTAATCCACTTTTCGGGCCGATGATTCTCTGTGCTTGCATCGGCTTTCCCGAAAACCGTAATCCACTTTTCGGGCCGATGCCTGAGGCTGCCTGCCGCACGCTTCAGGCGGGGACAGCGCGCGGCGTTCCGTCCGGATCCGTCGCTTCCGGCTCCTGCGAGATCGGTGCCGTCAATGGGTCGATGATCTCGAAGGGACGCTCGACCCGGACAGGCGGCGCCTTGACGAGCACGCGCAGGCCGGAGACCGCGGCGAGCAGGATGGTCGCGGCCGCCATGAAATAGAGCAGCCCGCCAATATCGAAGCGCGACATGACGGCGGCACCGAGCATCGGCCCCAGGGCCGAGCCGAAGCCGCTGACCAGGATCAACCTGCCGCTGACGGCAACGACGCGATCTGAGGGCATGCGATCGAGCGCATGGGCGACGCAGACCGGATAGAGYGTCGACATGAAGCCGCCGAGCACCGCCGCCACAGGCAGCACCGCGGCAAGCTTGGGGGGCAGCATGACGAGCAGCAGGGCCGCCGCCGCAAAGCCGAGCGCGAGGCCGGCCAGAACCAGCCGGCGGTCGCCACGATCAGACAGGCGCCCAACCGGAACCTGAAGCGCCAGGCCGCCCAGCACCGCGACCAGCATGAAGAGCGCGATCGTCTGCTGCGGCACGCCATTGCTCAGCATCCAGGCCGGTACGAGCGCGTAGAAGGCACTGCTGATCATGCCACTGATGACGCAGCCGACCACGGCCACCGGCGCCTGCCGGGTCAACTCGCCATAGCGCAGCGTCGCCTCCGGTGCGATCCCCGGCGCCTCGGCGCGCGTCGTGCTGACCATCACCAGGGCAAGTGCAAAGAGCACGGCGATGATGTTGAAGGGCGTCATGGAGTGAATGGCGAGTTTGCCGATCAGCAACTGGCCGAGCGCCAGCGCCAGGAACGTGCCGACCATGTAGATCGAGAACACCCGCCCGCGCTGATCCGCCTGCGCCTTGGCGTTCAGCCAGCTCTCCGTGGTGATGAACAGGCCGACGCAGCCCATGCCGATGACGGCGCGGCAAACGATCCAGGCCAATGGCGAGACAAGAAGCGGCATCGTGGCTGTCGCAACCACCACCATGCCCGCGAATGCGGCATAGGCGCGGATATGGCCGATGCGCTGGATCACCTGCCCGGACCCGACCGCCCCGATGGTGAAGCCGATGAAATAGGCGCTGAGCACGACGCCGTTCAGCGTGGAACCGAAATCCTCGATCGTCAGCCGCAGGGACAGGAAGGTGTTGAAGAAGCCGTTCGCGAGCTGAATGAGGCTCGTCGCGGCGATGAGAGTTCCGATCTGCACGAGCATCGGCCAGGCTCCTTTCGCTAGCGGCCGAGAGATGCCGGCCAGAGTGTCGCGCGCCCGCAGGAATGCGACGTCCGCCCCGGAGATTCTTCGGGCGGTCCAGGGTGGCTAGCGTGAGAATGTGGGCTGAGTGCGTCGCAACACGGACTCGGGTGCCTGCCAGTTCGCGACGGGCGAGCAGCAGAACCGTCCGCTGGATGTCAGTCGTCTTGCCTCAGCTCCCAGGCGAGCATGGCATCATGGATCGCGTCGAGTTCCTCGTCCTTCGCCCGGCAATCCGGCCTGGTGCGCAGTTCCTCGAGGCGCTCGCAAGCGCAGGCGTAGTCCTCTTCCGAGTAGATAATGACCAGCCGATTCATGACCAACTCACCAACCATAAGACGGGCCAGGCCGCCCGCGATGACGACATGGGCTGGTCTAAAGACCGCCTGAATGACCTGCAGATGACAGCCGCGGGTGCCACATGGGATGCGCCCTGGGCGCTATCCGAACCGGCCGCTTCCGATATGCTCGTCGAACGATCGCCACGCCCGAGCCAAGCCGCAGACCGATATGGATGAACACGCCCTCCTGAGCCGCCTCGCCGTTTCCCTCGCCATCGGGCTCGTGGTCGGTCTCGAACGTGGCTGGCGCACGCGTGACGAGGATGACCACCAGCGCGCCGCGGGCCTGCGCACCTTCGCGCTGTCCGGGCTGCTCGGCGGCGTGACCGGAGCCATCGGCCAGCAGCTCGGGGGCATCGCGATCGGCCTGGTCTTTCTCGGATACAGTGCGGCTTTCGGCGCCTTCCACTGGCTGGAGGCGCGCGCCGAGCAGAATGTCAGTGCGACCTCAGTCATCGCCGGGATGCTGACCTTCATGCTGGGCGCGCTCGCCGTGGTGGGCGATCTCACTGCGGCGATTGCAGGCGCAGTCGCGATGACCTTGCTGCTGGCGTTGCGCGAACAGCTGCACCGGTGGGTGGCCTCGCTGAGCTGGCAGGAAATCCGTTCGGTCCTGACCCTGCTCGCGATGTCGTTCCTGTTGCTTCCGATTTTGCCGAACCGGCCGATCGACCCATGGGGATCGATCAATCCCTATTCGATCTGGCTGCTCGCCATCCTGATCGCGGCCGTGTCCTTCGGAGGCTATGTCGCGGTCCGGATCTTTGGCGACCGCCTTGGCGTGATCATGGCGGCGATCGCCGGCGGCCTCGCCTCCTCCACCGCGACAACGCTGACCCTGGCCGGGCTCGCGCGCCAGCATTCTGATTCCGGCCGTCTGCTCAGCGCCGGCATCCTCATCGCCGGGGTGGTGATGGTCCTGCGCGTCGCCGTGGTTGCCATGGCACTGAACCCGGTCCTGATCCCGCTCCTTGCACTGCCCCTTGCCTGCGCCGGCGGCGTCCTGGCGGCAGGCGCCGGCATCATGCTGATCAAAACTGGCGGCTCCTCCGAGCGCCCGGAGCTGAAGATCTCGAATCCACTGGAACTCGGCTCCGCTCTGAAGATGGCCGCGTTCATCGCGGTGGTGATGCTTGCCGCACGCCTGCTGCAGCAGCATTTCGGCGATGCGGGCGTGCTCGTCACAGCCGCCCTGTCCGGCATTGCGGATGTCGATGCGGTCGTGATCTCGATGTCGCGCATGGCGCTCGGCGTCATTGACCCGACGCTCGCGGGCCATGCGATCCTGCTCGCGACAGGCGTCAACACGTTGGTCAAGGCCGGGCTCGCCGCCTCCACGGGCGGCATGGCGCTTGGCCTGCGGGTCGGCTGCGTAAGCGGCCTCGCCGTCGCGGCAGGGCTTCTGGCGGCGTTTCGATAGGCCGCGCCTTCCAACAGGGCGCGGCGCGCAGTTGGTTCGGGCTCCCGTCGGGCCCAACGGCCTCCGTTCGGCAGCCTCACGGCACGACATGGCCCCGCGCGCGTTTGCCATTGGACAATCGGCATGAGCACCCGGACCTGACAGGCGCCGCGCCCTTCAGCACGCAGATCCGGCTCGATGTCTGGCAGTGCCGGCCGGTCGTTCTGACCGCTCGGCGATCGACCATGCCATATCCGGCCCCGATGCCGGCGTTGCCCAGCGGCTGCGTGCCTCCATAGCCGATCGGCGGGCCTGCGCCCGGGATCCCGCCGCCACTCGAATGCAATCGGATATCCGGCACACTGTCGCTGAGCGAGGGGGGCCCAAGACCTTGCCTGGGGCCACCGGGTGTGAGCGGCGCGTTCCCTGGCGTGCCGATCTGTGCCCCGGCCGGCGCTGCCAGAACCAGGGAGAGCATGAAGGACAAAGCTGCGGTGAACCTGCGCGTCATGGTGAGGCCTCCCGGAACAACCAGCACTTGCACGGCTTGGAAGGCCTGCGTCGTCGCAGCCCTCGGCGCTCTTGTCGAGATCACACCTGTTGCAGGCCCGTGTCGAGTCGCGAGTCGGCGCCTCCGGTGGCTGCCGCTCGTCATTGACCGAGGCTGCGATCGACCTGTGAACGCGGCGGGCGAGCGGGCTGACGCGGCATGACACCGTCAAGCGGCCCAGGCGATATCCGCCAACATCGGGGCTCGGGGACTGCCCCGGGGCAAGCAGTACGACTGCCCGAGGTCGGGCCGTGAGCTATCGAGAGCGAGCCCCGGGGGCCTGTGCGTGTTGGCTACCGAGTTGAACGACAATCAGATCCAGCCTGCCGTCGGGAGCGATGCGGATCACGCTGCCGTCTTCGTTCAGGATATAGGCTGACAGGCCTGCCTTCTGCGCGCGTTCGACCTCCCTGCGCCGGAACTGCTCAAGCTTCTCGTCACAGGTGGGGCTCATGGTGCGCTCCGACATTCGTCAGTGCGTGAAAGACTACGCATTCCGGCCGGTCGAATATGTGAGGCACCTCACTTAGCGTGACGCAGGGATGCCCGAGTGGGAATGCTGGGTC
>NZ_JBFTZN010000031.1:0-41743 GCF_056406775.1 Allobosea sp. P1_A7 | reverse complement strand
CGTCACGCCAGCCTCGCTCCTGTCCTTCGCTGGCGGCACCCCGTTCAGCATCACGGGCATCCCGATCGCGAAGAACGCGGCCGTCCTCGATGCCGGGCTCGACCTGGCCGTGTCGCCCAATGCGACGCTCAGCCTGTCCTATGGCGGCCAGTACAGCGCCCATGCGATCGAGCAGACTGTCAAGGGCACCTTCGCCGTCAAATTCTGACCGGGCGGATCCTGCCAGACCTTCAGCAAGAGGTGCCCTCGGGCGCCCCTTGCTTCGTCGCGGTCGGCGTAGATCGCCCGGCCTTGCCGCCTCACGGCGCCGCTTTGATCCCAGGACGCCCATTAGGGGCATCGGACCAGCCCTTTGGCGTATTGACGCTCGATGCAATCGATTACATCCTGCCGATAGTCCCGATTAATACGGGACAAGGGAGGAAACGATGATCAACAGCATCACAACCCGCAGGGGACTTCTGACGGCTGCCGCAGTGCTGGCGATGAGCGGCGCGGCGAGTGCACAACAATCCTACAAGATCGGGCTGTCGAATGGATGGGTCGGCAGCGAATGGCGCACGCAGATGATCGAGGAGGCCCAGGCCGCGGCCGCCGCCTGGAAGGCGAAGGGCGTCAATGTCGAGGTCGTGGTCCAGAGCTCGACCGTGGATGTGCAAGGCCAGATCGGCCATGTCCGCAATTTCGTGAACCAGGGCGTCAACGCCATCATCATCAACCCGAACAGCCCGACGGCCTTCGACCCGGTCTTCGCCCAGGCCAAGGCGCGAAACATCCTCGTCGTGTCCACCGATGCCGAGGTCTCGTCCAAGGACGCGATCTATGTCGGCATCGACCAGAAGGACTGGGCGGTGAAATCGGCGGAGTGGCTCGCCAAGGCGCTCGGCGGCAAGGGCAATATCGTCACCATCAACGGCATCGCCGGCCACCCCGCCAATGAGATGCGGGTCGCGGGCTATCGGGAGGTCTTCGCCAAGCATCCCGACATCAAGGTGCTGAACCAGGCCAATGCCGACTGGGACCAGGCCAAGGGTCAGCAGGCGATGCAGAACCTGCTCGCGACCTATCCGGCGCTCAACGGCGTCTGGGTGCAGGACGGCATGGCGGATGGCGCCTGGCGCGCGATCGACGCTGCCGGCAAGAAGGACCAGACCGCTGCGACCGGCGAGATCCGCAAGGACTTCCTGACGCGCTGGTCCGAGCAGAAGCTGAACTCCGGCGCCTCGGTCAATCCGCCGGGCGTGATGGCCTCGGCGCTCAACGTCGCGGTGCTGCGCCTGATGGGCAAGGAGTTCAAGGATGGAGTGTTCAAGGGGCAGTATGGCAACGCCATCTACATCCCGATTCCGTTCGTCGACAATGCCAGCCTGCCGGCGGCTCTGAAGCAGGCGGAGGGCAAGCCGGGCTACTGGTCTGTCACTGCGGTCGTGACGCCCGACGAGGCCCAGMAGTACTTCAAATAGCCATGGCTCTCCTCGAGGCCCGGGGCGTCGGCAAGCGCTTTGGCGCCGTTGTTGCCCTTTCCGACGGGCGGCTCAGGGTCGAGGCGGGCGAAATCCACGCCCTTCTCGGCGCCAATGGCTGCGGCAAGAGCACCTTGTGCAAGACTGTGGCAGGCGCCGTCGCGCCTGACGCGGGAACCATTGCGATCGATGCCGAGCCGCGGCATTTCCGCGGCCCGCGTGATGCGGAGCGCGCCGGCATCGCCCTGTTCTACCAGGAGCTCAGCCTCATCCCGCAGCTCAGCGTCGAGGCCAATCTCGGCCTCGGCCATGAGCCGCGCACGCGGCTGGGCTTCGTCGACCGTCGGAGCTCGCGGGCGAGGGCGCGTGAACTGATCGCTCTCTTCGAGGGAGTCGCGGGACCGGACCTGACACCCGAGGCGTTGATTGCCGATCTGACGCCCGATCTGCGCCAGATCGTCGAGATCCTGAAGGTGCTTGCCCGCGAGCCGCGCCTCCTGATCCTGGATGAGGCGACGGCGGCACTCGACGGGCGGCAGGCCGAGCGACTCTTCGAAATCCTGCGCCGGCGCAAGGGCGAGGGGGTCTCGACCCTGATGATCTCGCACCGTCTCGACGAGGTCTTTGCCGTCGCCGACAGGATCACGGTGATGCGTGGCGGCGCGACAGTCGCCGAGCTCGCAACGGCTAAGACCGATCGTAATACCGTCGTGCGGCACATGGTCGGCGAGACAAAACTTCGCCCCGCTGCCGGACGGCGCCCGCCTGCGGCACAGGCACAGGCAGGGCTGGTCGTGGCCCAAGTCTCGAACCCGCGCCTGCGCGATGTCTCGCTCAGGGTGGCGCCGGGCGAGATCGTCGGTCTCGGCGGGCTGCAGGGACAGGGGCAGTCGGCCTTCCTGCAAGGGCTGTTCGGCGTCCTGCCGTTTTCCTCCGGTGCGGTCACGCTCGCGGGCGAGGCCTTCATGCCGGCCCGACCGGCCGATGCGATCCGGCGCGGCCTCGCCTATGTCTCCGGCGACCGTGGGCGCGACGCGGCCCTGAGCGGCCGCTCGATCTTCGAAAACCTGATCGCTGCCGTCCTCGTCCGCGAGAAGCGGGCGCTCGTCCGGCGGAGCGTGCTCGTGCCGCGCGCCGCGCAGCATGCCGACAGCCTCAGGACCAAATATGCGAGCCTTTCCGCAGCGATCGGCACGCTGTCGGGCGGGAACCAGCAAAAGGTCTTCATCGCCCGTTGGCTGGCGACCGGGCCGCGCGTCGTCCTGCTCGACGATCCGACCAAGGGCATCGATCTCGCCGCCAAGGCCGATCTGCTGGCGATCATGCGGCAGCTCGCCGACGCGGGGGCGAGCATCCTGATCTACTCCTCCGAGGACGCCGAATTGCTGGAATGGTGCGATCGCGTCGCCGTCTTCAACGCCGGGCGGATCGTGGCCGAACTCGCCGAGAACACGCTGGATCCCTTCCATCTGACGCGCGCCTCCTATGGAGAGGTGGCATGAGCGCAGCCCTGATCCGCAGCCGGCCCTGGATGCTGACGCTCGCCGCGCTGATCGTACTCGTCCTGGTCAACACCGCCTTCCAGCCATCCTTCGTCCAGCCGGCGGTGCTGCAATCGAATCTCACGACTTTCCTGCCGCTGGCGCTGGTCGCCATCGGCCAGACCTATGTCGTGCTCAGCGGCGATATCGATCTCTCGGTCGGCGCGACTGCCGCGCTCGTCAATGTGGTGACGGTCAGCGTCATCGCCGCGATCGGCGGCGAGGGGATGGCGGCCATCTTGGCCGGCATGCTGGCGGGGCTGACGACCGCGCTGCTCTGCGGGCTCGTCAATGGCCTGCTCGTCGCGCTGCTCCGGCTCCAGGCCATCGTCACCACCTTCGCGACCGGTATCGTCTTTGCGGGGGCGGCGCTCTTCGTGCTGCCGCAGGCCGGCTTGCCGGTGCCCGAGCGATTCTGGCGCAGCTATGGCGCGACGCTGCTCGGGCTGCCGGTCGTGCTCTGGATCCTGCTGGCGGGGCTCGCCTTTGCGCTCGTCTTCGCCCGCCGGCCCTTTGCCGCGCATCTGCTGGCCGTCGGTGGCAGCCGTGTCGGTGCCTTCCAGACCGGCCTCAGGCTGGAGCGCATCCGCATCGGCGCCTTTGCCCTGTCCGGCCTGTTTGCCGGTTTCGCGGCCCTGTGCCTGACCGGGGAGACGGCGAGCGGCGATCCGCTGCTCGGACAGAGCCTCGCGCTCTCGTCGATTTCGGCCGTCGTGCTCGGCGGCACGGCGCTCTCCGGCGGCTCGGGCAGCCCTGTCGGTTCGGTGCTGGGCGCGCTGGTGCTCGGCATGATCGGCAATGTCATCTTCTTCGCCGGTCTGCCCTTCGCCTGGCAGACCCTGGTCCAGGGCGTCATCGTGCTCGCCGCACTGGCCGGCGGCGTGCTGGTGACGCGGCGATGACGGTGCGGGCCCTTCTCACCAATCCGCTGGCGCTCGCCGCGGGGGCGATCGCGCTGCTGCTCGCCATCGGCGAAGCGCTGTCGCCGGGTTTTGCCCAAGGCGACCAGATCGTCCGCCTGACGACAGTGGCCGCGATCCTCGGCATCGTCGCCGCCGGTCAGAACCTCGTCATTCTCGGCGGGCGCGAAGGCATCGATCTGTCGGTCGGGCCGATGGTCTCGCTCGGCGCGGTCATTGCCGGCAATGTCATGGCCGGGCAGGACGCCGCCATCCTGCCGGCGGTGCTGGCCGCCTGCGGCGTGACCTTCGGCATCGGGCTGGTCAACGGGCTTGGCGTCACCCTGGTCCGGATTCCGCCGCTGGTCATGACGCTCGGCATGACCGCGATCATCCAGGGCGGCCTCGTCGTCTATTCGCAGGGCGTACCCTCCGGCAATGCCGCGCCAGCCCTGATGGCCTTCGTCAATCGCCCGTTGCTGTTCGGGCTGCCCGGCATCCTCCTGGTCTGGGCCGTCATCGCACTGGCGCTCGGCTTCGTTCTGCGCTGCACGGCCTTCGGGCTCGGCGTCTACGCAATCGGCGCCAATGAGCGCGCCGCCATGCTCGTCGGGCTGCCCGTCGCGCGCATCCGCTGCCTGCTCTACGGCTTCTCAGGCCTGTTCGCCGGCCTCGCGGGTGTCTGCGTCATCGGTTACACCGGCAGCTCCTTCATCAGCGTCGGCGATCAGTACGTCCTGTCCTCGATCATCGCGGTGGTCATCGGCGGCACATCGCTCGCAGGCGGCGCCGGGGGCTATCTCGGCACGGTGCTCGGGGCGCTGGCGCTCGTGCTGCTGCAGAGCGTGCTGACGACCTTGCAGCTTGAAACCTATGGCCGTCAGATGATCTTCGGCCTGACGCTCCTGGTGCTGATGCTGCTTTACGGCCGTCAGGCCAGGCTGCGGGTCTGATCATGAGCGTGCCCACGATCGCCACGGTCGCAGAACTCGCCGGCGTCTCGACGGCGACGGTCTCGCGGGCATTGCAGCGCCCCGACAAGGTCCAGCCGGAGACCCGTCGGCGCGTGCTCGAGGCCGTGGCGGCGACAGGTTTCGTGCCGAACTCCCAGGCGCGCAATCTCCGGAGCCGCGCGACCCGCACGGTCATCCTGCTGGTGCGCGACATCTCGAACCCGTTCTATCTCGAGATCTACAAAGGCGTCGAAGAGGCGGCCATGCGGGCCGGGTACAAGGTGCTGATGGGGGATGCGCGCGATGACGACGAGCGCATCACCCACTATGTCGACATGGTGCGCGCGCGCCACGCAGACGGGCTCATCCTGATGGTCGGTCGCTTCCCGGACGCCCTGAAGACGGAGCTGTCGCGGCTGCCGCCGATCGTGATCGCGCTCGAGACCTTTCCCGAGCTCGCGCTGCCGACCGTCTCGATCGACAACATCGCTGCGGCCCGGCAAGCCGTCGAGCACCTGCTCGGGCTCGGCCACCGCCGCATCGCCCATATCACCGGGCCTCTGCCGGAGCGGCTCGCGGTCGACCGGCTGGCCGGGTATCGGAGCGGCCTCGCCGCAGCGGGCATCGCGGCCGATGAGGCGCTGATCGTCGAGGGTGATTTCAGCCTGGACGCCGGCCGCCGGGCCGTGCGCCGTCTCAATGAGACCGGGACCGGTTTCACGGCGCTGTTTGCGGCCAGCGACCAGATGGCATTCGGTGCGATCAGCGAATTGCGCGCTTGCGGGCTTTCGGTCCCCACGGAGGTCTCGGTCGTCGGCTTCGACGATATCGTGCTCGCCGACGCCTTCATGCCGCCGCTGACCACGATCCACCAGCCGCGTTTCGATATCGGGCGGCAGGCGATGGCGCGCATGATCGGTCTCCTCGGCGAGGAGCCGGCCGCCGCCAATCTGGTGATGGAGACACGCCTCGTCGTGCGCGGTTCCACCGCTCCTGTGCCACTCTGCCCGAACCCCAACCCGAGAACGAAGGAATGAGACGATGAAAGGTCCAGCCCTGTTCCTCGCGCAGTTCGTCGGCCCGACGGCGCCCTTCGACAGCCTCGATGGTCTTGCCGGCTGGGCGGCCGGGCATGGCTATGTCGGCGTCCAGATCCCGACCAACGATCCGGCGCTGTTCGATCTGGCGCAGGCGGCGCAGTCGAAATCCTATTGCGAGGACATCGTCGCCAGGCTCGATCGCCATGGCCTCCAGGTTACCGAGCTATCGACCCACCTCCAGGGCCAGTTGGTCGCCGTGCACCCGGCCTATGACCTGCTCTTCGACGGCTTTGCGCCGGCAGCCCTGCGCGGCAAGCCGGCCGAGCGGCAGGCCTGGGCCGTGGACCAGCTGAAACTTGCCGCCCAGGCCTCGCGGAATCTCGGCCTCGCCACGCATGCCACCTTCTCCGGTGCATTGGCCTGGCCCTATGTCTATCCATGGCCGCAGCGACCGCAGGGCCTCATCGAGGAAGCGTTTTCGGAACTGGGCCGACGCTGGACTCCGATCCTCGACGCCTTCGACGAAGCCGGCGTCGATCTCGCCTACGAGATCCATCCCGGCGAAGATCTGCATGATGGCATCAGCTTCGAGCGCTTTCTTGAATCGGTTGGTGAGCATCGACGCGCCACCATTCTCTACGATCCCTCGCATTTCCTGCTGCAAGCGCTCGACTATCTCGCCTTCATCGACATCTACCACGCGCGCATCCGGGCCTTTCACGTCAAGGATGCCGAGTTGAACCCGACCGGCCGTTCCGGCGTCTACGGCGGCTATCAGGGCTGGGTCGAGCGGCCCGGTCGTTTCCGCTCGCCGGGCGACGGGCATGTCGATTTCGCCGGCATCTTCTCGAGGCTGGCCCAGTACGATTATCGGGGCTGGGCGGTCGTCGAATGGGAATGCGCCCTGAAGCACCCTGAACAGGGAGCAGCCGAAGGTGCTGCGTTCATCCGCAGCCATATGATCCGCAGGGCCGAAAGGCCCTTCGACGATTTCGCTGCGAGCGGCGCCGACAGCGCGACCAACGGCAAACTCCTGGGGCTCACCCGATGAACGCGCGCATCCGGCTCGGCATGGTGGGAGGCGGCGAGGGCGCGTTCATCGGCGCGGTGCACCGCATGGCGGCGCGTCTCGACGGCGAATACGAGCTTCTCGCCGGGGCACTCTCCGCCACTCCCGAAARGGCCCTGCGCTCGGGCCTTGCGCTCGGTCTCGACCCGGCGCGGGTCTATGCCGATTTCGAGGCGATGGCGCGGGCCGAAGCGCGGCGTCGCAACGGCATCGAAGCCGTGGCCATCGTCACGCCGAACCACATGCACGCTCCCGCCGCGCTCGCCTTCCTGAAGCGCGGCATCCATGTGATCTGCGACAAGCCGCTGGCGACGAGCCTGAAGCAGGCGCAAGGCCTGAAGGCGGCGACCGACCGTGCGGGCGTTGTCTTCGCGGTGACCTATAACTATTCCGGCTATGCCATGGTCCGCCATGCCCGTGCGATGGTCGCAGCCGGCGAGATCGGCCGCATCCGGGTCGTCCAGGTCGAGTACCCGCAGGAGTGGTTGACGGAGGCGCTCGAACGGACCGGCCAGAAACAGGCGGAATGGCGCACCGACCCGGCACGCTCCGGTGCCGGTGGGTCGATCGGCGATATCGGCACGCATGCCTTTCATCTGGCGGGCTTCGTCTCGGGGCTCGCGGTGACGGAGATCTCGGCCGAACTCACCAGCTTCGTGGCCGGCAGGCGTCTCGACGACAATGTCCAGATCATGCTGCGCTACGAGAATGGCGCGCGCGGCAGCCTCTGGGCGAGCCAGGTCGCGCCGGGCAATGAGAACGGCCTGCGCCTGCGCATCTATGGCGACAAGGGCGGGCTCGAATGGGCGCAGGAACAGCCCGATCAGCTGAAATGGTCGCCCTTCGGCGAGGTGCAGCGCATCGTCACGCGCGGCTCCGGCGGCGCCAATGCGGCAGCGCAACGTGTCACGCGTGTCCCCGCCGGGCACCCCGAAGGCTATCTCGAAGCCTTCGCCACGATCTACCGGGAGGCCGCCGCCGCCATCCGGGCGCGCCAGGCCGGACTACCTATCCCTGGCGACTCCACGTTTCCGACGCTGGAGGACGGGCTTCGGGGCATGGCTTTCATCGAGGCCGCGGTCGCCTCATCGAAGGCAAACGCGCGCTGGACGAAACTGAAGGGCTGAAGGAGCTGCCACCCTGCGAGCCGCGTGCGGCTGGATCAGGGGGAGATTCAAAGCTCCCCCTGGCGCTGGTCTGGGCGTTCGCTTCGGTGAGGTGCCTTGGCGGGAACAGCTCATTGCTGCAGTGGGTTGCTTTCAGAAGCTCACCCTGATCTGGGCCTGGCCGCCGAGGCGGTTGGTGGAGCCGGAGAGCTCGCCGTCGAGGCGGGCGCCCAGCGTCACTGAGGGGCCGTTCAGGCGTTGGCTGCGTCGGTCGCGAGGTAGTCAAACACGACCTCGCCGAGGCCCAGCGTCAGGTCGGCAATGTAGTGGCTCGCCGAGACCACTTCGTGAACGGGCAACCGCGCCACGTCACACATCGCATGCTCGAAGAGCTGCAGCGCGGCCGGGCCGGACCAGGCCCCTTTCAACGTCACGTCCTCCATGTAGTAGCGCACCAGCTCGCAGATGCGCGGCGAACCGTCGACATGAGGGATGATCTTGATCATGAAGGCGGGCCTGGTCATGGCCTTGGCAAGCGGCGCCAGATCGAGTTCGCGATGCTTGTAGCCCATGGTGGCGGTCGCGCAGAGGACCGAGCCGTAATGCAGGGTGCCGACGAGCGTCTCCTGTTGATGCGTCAGCTTCGGCGTCGCGAGTTTCTTCGGGAAGCCCCAGATCTCGCGCCCGCCGGCAATGGGTGAATTGTCGTCGAGATACATGGCGTGGACATAGCCGCCTTCCTGGACCTCGCCCGACGCGGTGGTGAAGCGCACCGGGATGACCTGACCCGTCTCGGTATAGTCGCCGAAGCCGGTCGAATCCGGCATGCGGATGAACTCATAGGCCACGGTATCGCCGATGACCTCCAGCGGCTCGGGCACGAACGCGCGCAGCCGCTCGATATCCGTCCGGTAGTTGATGACGACGAATTCGCGATTGTAGAATTTGTAGGGCGGCTTCGGGTAGGCGGGATTGTGCAGTGGCATCGCGAAAGCATTGGCGCGCACATCGGCGATCTTCATGACGCTGTGTCCTCGTTGCTCGTTGCCTGAAGCCTGCTGCGACATGCTCGCAAGCCACTAACTGCGCTTTCGCATCGCCAGTTCAGCCAGATCGAAGGTGGCGACGCCATCGGGCGTCTCCGCGGGCCGAAGCACTTCGGGATAGCTCAGGGTGAAGCACGCGTCTTCGTAGCCCGATGCCCAATGCTCTTCCATGGTCGCGCGCGAAAACTCGTAGTCCTTGGAGGAGCCCTCATAGCTCTTGGAGCGGTAGATCAGGTGGACGATGTTGTGGATCTTGTCGTCGGCCTCGGCGATCAACGCGAGAACGTCAGGATCGGCGTTGGCCAATGCCGTTTTCGGAACGTATTCGATCAGATGCCGCAGCGCGCGTCGCAGGCTCTGGTTCTTGCGGAACTGGTCGGTCGCTGCACGTGTGCGGCTTGAGAAGCGGATATCCTTCAAGCGCGAATCCTGGCTGGCCAGATCCTTGGGAAACTCGCCCTTCGCGCTCCACAGGTCGACCTGAAATGCGAGCGTGTCCTGGCGAGGCCGGCTGTCCAGGACCCATTGCAGCGGAGTGTTGGAAACAAGTCCGCCATCCCAGTAGCTCTCGCCATCGATCTCCACCGCCGGGAAGCCCGGCGGCAAGGCCCCGCTGGCCATGACATGCTCGGCCGCGATGACATGGGTCGCCGTGTCGAAATAGGCGAAATTGCCCGTTCTCACATTCACGGCTCCCACGCTGAAGCGCATCGGGCCGGCATTGATGCGATCGAAATCGACGAGCCGCTCCAGCGTCGCCTTGAGCGGGCTGACATCGTAGAAGCTCTCTGCAGCAGCACCGCTATCCGAGGACAGGAAGGGCGGGATCGGGCGCGGGCTGAAGAAGTCCGGCGCGCCGCCCATCAGCGTGGCGAAGGCGCGCGTCTGGTTGAGCCAGCCATGCGCGAGATCACCATTCCACGCCATCGCTCCCAGCATGGACGAGAGCAAGGCGGGGAAACCCGGCAGCGGCGCGGTGATCGCCTCCCAGAAGGCACGCAGCGCATCCACGCGCTTCTCCGGCGGATTGCCGGCGATCAGGGCGGAATTGATCGCGCCGATCGAGATGCCCGCCACCCAGTCAGGATGCAGTTCGGCTTCGGCCAGGGCCTGGTAAACTCCGGCCTGATACGACCCGAGCGCTCCTCCCCCTTGCAGAAGCAGCGCGATACGCTCGAACGGTGGGCGTTTGGGCATGCGGCGTACCTTGTTCATGGGGCGCAATGGCCAGGCATCTTGCATTGAACCGCTCTGCGATTGGTTCAGATTTTCATGCGGGTTGATGGGTTTCAATAGCTGCAGATCGGGGCGAACGGGCCTTGGCTGTTCTCCCGGTTGGGGACAGCGCCAGTCCGATGGGATCGGGCTTTTCGCTCGCTCAGGACAGTTCCTTCACGCCGGCGGGCGTTTCGATCAGCGCACGATAGCGCAGATCATCGCCTGGTATGATGACAGGCGGACGGTCGATCCCGAGCGTCTCATAGAGCGTCGAGAGGGTGGCCGCGTCACGGTGTGCGAGCGTGAATGAGCGCAGCCGTGCACCCAGATCCGCAATCGCAGCCATCGCGCGCGGCTTGCCCCGCCTGTCGATGAGGGAAGGGGCTGCTCCGCCAAGGGGCAGGGCGCCGTCATCCGGGATCGCGAAGTCAAAGGAGGGGGCGGACCATGGCAGCGAGACCTTTCGCCCAAAGATGTCTTCGCGGCCTTGAAGGACAAGGTCGATGGTGTCGGTTCGCGCGACCCAGCCGCGCAGGCGGCGCCCCGCATCCCAATCGGCTTTGACGGCGATGCGATCGTCGAGGCCGAACCAGCGTGCGCGGCCAGGCCCTTGCGCATCCGGGTCGAGCGCGACGATTTCCAGATAGACGGTCCCGCCGAGCTGCAGCAGGTGATTATAGGTGCCCATATAGCCATGGCGCTGCCCGAAAGGGACATCGAGATCGAGGCAGGATCGAACATGGGCGACGCCTTCGACCAGCGTCGGCGCAATCACGGTGAGATGGTCGAGCGTCAGCATGTCCTGGCCAGCGGGCAAGGGGGTGGGGTTTCGTTCACGATTGTTCGGAACGCGGTCAAATCCGAAACCGGGAATGCCGGCTGACGATGTATTTGGGGCGGTTCCCGCTCATGGATTCGAACCACAATTCCCTGAGCCAGAATCAGGTGTCCTGCCGTTAGGCGAAGCGGGATCGTCTAACCCTGTTGTCGCCCGGCACTATGCGCGGAGAAATACACCAAGCGTCCTCGGTCCGGTCTGAATACAAAGTGTTGCATGGCTCGCGGCTGCACATCAACGGCAATTGGCGTTGCGATGCTGACCTCGGCCAGCGAAGGGATCGAGAGAGTGAGGAGACGCCATGTCTGCCGATCTGCGGATCGAGAAATTCGTCGCGCTTTGGCCGGTTTCGCCATTCCGGCAGGACGCTCAACACGCCTGGCAGATCACCCAGAGGGCCGCGGAACTGGTCGGAGCGGCGCTCAGCGCTCTTGATGACGGTTACGGGCGCGAGGGCGATATCGCCGTGCACCGGACCGCGACCATCGAGAACGGGGCTGTCCTGAAGGGGCCTGCGATCATCGGGCCGGGCTGCTTCCTGGCCGCCGGCGCCTATCTGCGTGGCGGCGTGTTCCTGGACGAGGGCTGCATCATCGGGCCCGGATGCGAGCTCAAGTCGAGCTTCCTGTTCAAGGGGGCCACGCTCGCGCATTTCAACTTCGTCGGCGACTCGATCCTGGGCGCGGACGTCAATCTCGAAGCGGGTGCGATAATCGCGAACCACCGCAACGAATGGGAGGCGAAGGCTATTCGCTTCGTCTTTGGCGGAGGGGTCGTCGAGCCCGGCGTCGAGAAGTTCGGGGCGCTCGTCGGGGATCATGTGCGGGTCGGTGCGAACGCGGTCATCGCGCCCGGCGCGATCATCGGCCGGGAGACCACAATCCCCCGGTTGACGCTTGTCGATCAGGCTCCCGGCCTCTGAGGGAGGGGCGGTCAAAGCCGGACGCTTGAGCCGCCGCCTTGTGCCTCTCGACCGAGCGGCGCTCGCAAGGGCCGCGCGGTGCAAAGGTCGCTTACGCCGCCCCGCTTTCGGCTGCGGGAAGCGCGGTCGGGCGTTGCGTTCCGTTGAGCAAGGCATGCACCGGATCATCGCCTGCGAAGCCGGCCTGGGCCAGGATCGCATCGACRATCGGCTTTTGCGCGCCGTAGCTGAGGAGCTGGTTGCTGAGGTCCGCGATCGGGCCGCCATGTCCGGCCGATCCTGCGCCGCCAGCGCCCATGGCGCCGAGCAGGCCGCCCGCACTGAAGATCTTGATGTCGGAGATCTTCTCGATCGGCTTCATCACCTGCGCGAGAGCTTCGGGAATGACGGCGATGCGCTGCTTCGTCAGCTCGAAATCGACCATCTGCGGCGAGAGCGAATTGCGGGCTTCGTTGAGCGCACGCTCGCGCTTCGCCTCCGCCTCGCCGAGTTCGATGATGCCGCCCGCACGAACCTTGGCGGCCTCGGCCTCGGCCTGTGCCTTGGTCAGCATGGCCGCAGCGAGATTCTCGGCGGCCTCGCGTTCGGCCTCGGCCTTGACCGTGATACCGGTTGCGGCCTGCTCGGCATCCTTGCGAGCGTCGATGACGGCGATCTTCTTGGCGCGTTCGGCGACCTCGACGGCGCGCGCGGTCGCGACCTGCTCCTCGGCGGTGACGGCTGCCGCCTTGGCTTCCTCCGCCTTGGCCTTGGCCTGTGACTCGGCCTCGCTCTTCTGTGCAACGGCGATGGCGGCGTCGATCCTGGCTGTCTCGGTGATGCGCGTCGCTTCGGCCGCGCTTTCGGCGATGCCGCGCTCGGCCGTGATGCGGGCGGTCTCCTTGGCCTGGCGCGCCTCTGCCTCGTTCTTGGCGACGCCACGTTCGGTCTCGAGCCGGGCCGTCTCCTCGGCCAGGCGTGCGGCCTGCTCCGCACGGGCCTGTTCCGCGCGCGTCTCTGCCGTCTTGTTGACGATGTCGCGCTGCTGGTTGAGTTCGGCGTCGCGTTGCTCGCGCTCGATCGTCAGGCGCTGCAGCGTTGCCTCACGGTCCTTCGTCGCGATGGCCACCTCGTTCTCGCGCACGATCTCGTTGCGTTCGCGGCGCCGCTCCTCGGTGACGCGGGTCAGCGCGGTCAAACCCTCGGCRTCGAAAGTGTTGTTGGGGTTGAAATGCTTGATGTCGGTCTGGTCGAGCCGCGTGAGCGAGACGGATTCAAGCTCGAGGCCGTTGGATTGCAGGTCGGCCGCGACGGCATCCTGCACCGCCTTCACGAAGTCAGAGCGCTTTTCCTGCAGGTCCTTCAGGCTCATGGTMGCGGCAACCGAGCGCAGCCCGTCGACGAACTTGGCTTCCACGAGGGTCTTCAGCAGGTCGGCATTGTTGGTGCGGTCGCCCAGCGTCTGCGCCGCCAGGGAGATATTGTCCGAATCCGGTTTCACCCGCACGTAGAACTCGGCGGTGATGTCGGCGCGCATGCGATCGGCCGTGATCAGCGACTCGCCTTCGCTGCGGTGAACTTCAAGGCGCAACGTGCTGAGCTGCACCCAGGAATAGGAATGGAAGATCGGCAGGATCACGGATCCGCCGTCGAGGACGACCCGCTTGCCGCCTAGGCCGGTACGGACATAGGCCTTGTCCCGGGTCGAGCGCGTATAGAGCGCCGCCATGACCACGCCGATGCCGATGATGAGCACAATCGCCGTTCCGGCAATCGTGAGGACGGAAACATAGTCCATGAACGTATTTCCCCTTACCCAGCTTCAGGTCTGCGCGCCGAGCTCATCGGGCGCAGGAATGGCCTCGAACAACCCATTGGAACCATCGACCACCAGAACGCTCGCCCCTTGCGGGATGAGGTGGCCCGCGGCGGCTTTCGCCCGAAGGACGTGGATGTTGCCGTGCAGGTCCCTCACGCGGACCCGCCCCGGCTTGCCCTGGTCGAGCGGGCCGAGCGTCACTGTGCCGGTCAGCCCGATCAGGTCGGACTGGCTGATGGCGTTGGATTCATCGCCCGGGATAATCCGCGCCGTCCAACGCGACAGCGCACGTGTCATCGGCAGCGCCACCATCACGGCGAGCAGGCTCGCAAACAGTGTCGGCAGCGGCGAAAGGAGCGCCTGGGCCACGCCCTGAATGGCGAATCCGGCGATGGCGAACGAGGCCAGCCAGATCATGATCAGCACGAGCAGCGGCACGCCGCCCCGGTTGAGCCAGGACATCCAGGCATCGAGCGGGCCGTGCTCGCTATGGACGCCGTGATGGGAGAGCCCGTCATTCACCAGCGACGAGATCGACATCCCCACGACCATCGCGAGGATCTCGATGGCGACGATGCCGACGAGGATCAGCGCAGCGATCGTGAAGGGATAGAGGCCCGGCGCAGTCAGTGCGCTCATGAACCGCTGTGCCCTTTATAGCGGGCCAGCCGCTCCTGGATTGCCCTCTCGCGTTGCAGGCGGGCCAGTTCCTCGACCTCGGAGGCACCTGTCTCCGGCCGCCCGGAGACACCGGTGACGCGCTCGATCGCGTTCAGCGATTGGGCCAGCCGGTTGTCATTGCGGACCGAGGCACTCACGCCCTGGCTCGCATCCTCCGCGCCTTTGCTCTTCTTCAGGGCGGCGAGCCGGGCAACGGCATCCTGCCGGGCGGAGTTGACAGCCTGGAGGGCCTTGCCCGCCTCCTCGATCTTGCCGGCAGCCTCGGCCAGCGCCGTCTCCAGCGCCGAGCGCTGTGCCTCCAGGTCGATCTGCAGGCCGATGACGGGTGTGACCAAATCCTCGCGCCCGCTGGCCAGGCCGACTTCGATCTTCCCTGCGAGATCCTCGATCTCGTCGTTGATCTCGGCGATCTTCGCCTTGAGGCGGTGCTCTTCGGCGCGTGCCTTGCCGGCGCCCGCCCGGGCATCCTCCGCGACCGCGTCGATCTCCCTGATCGACTGCTCGACGGTGACGATGGCGTTGGCGCCTTCAAGGGCATCGACGGTGCCGTGGGCGGCGCCTGCGATGATACGCCCGATGCGCGATAAAATTCCTTCGGTGGCCATGACGGTCTCCTTCGGTGTGATGGCAGCAGCGATGCCGACGAGGATGAGAGTCTCGTCATCCCGCAGCACCAGCCGTGCTTCGGCGTGATCCGACCAACCCGGTACGTAGCCGGCAACAGAATAGGGAATGAGCCTGCGCCCCTCGATGGTGGAGAGGCTCAGATGTGTGGGGGTCTTGATGGCATAGAGCCGCCCATCCAGCGGCAGGTCGGCGACGACGGTTCCACTGGTTCGGCCGGCGTGATCCCGCAGGCCGAGCGTCACCAGCCGCGCCGGTAACCGCGTCTGTTCGCGGATGGTGGCGTAAGCCTGCTCGTGCAAGGCGACGAGATTCGCACTGGCGCCGCGATCCCGTTCGATCTCGTCGAGAATGCGCATCATCTCGGCATAATCCGCGAGCGTTGCGCGGATCGCGCGCATGTCGTCCGGCGAGGGGTCCAGGACGTAGCTCATGGTCGACTGATAGCGCGAAACCATGCCGAGGATATAAAGCACTTCCTTTGTGCTTTCAAGGGACGCCTACGTAACGTCAGCTATGACCTGCCGTTGGTGCGCCGGTCATGAATACGGCCGGGCGCCGATGCGGAACAGGTGCTCGCCCGGAAGAGGGAAAATGCGGGCGCAGATGCGCCGGGGATGCCGCCAAGAGCACCCTGATATCGCCAGCAGCGCGGGCGCGAGGCCCTCTTTCGCAATACATACAGAGAGACCTTCAGGACTCGGTGCTCAACAAGAGTATGGCGCGTCGCGCCGCAGGATACTCTGTTGGCACCGGTGTCTGGCGACGTGCGCCGATTGCTGCCCTGTGCCATGAATTGCAGGCCGCGGTGAGGGCGGCGGGGCCACACTAACCCGGAAGCCAGGATGACCAGGATTCTTCATCGCTCCCTGAATGGGCGGCTACCGCGAGCGGTTGCGGGGCAGGGCATCACGATCACGGATGCCGAGGGGCGCAGCTATATCGACGGTTCCGGTGGGGCCGCCGTCTCCTGCCTCGGCCATGGCCACCCGGAGGTGCTTGCGGCGATGCGCGCCCAGATGGACCGCATCAGCTATGCCCACACCTCCTTCTTCACCACCGATGTCGCGGAAGAGCTTGCGGAGCGCCTGATCGACCTGGCGCCAGCAGGGCTGGACTACGTCTATCTCGTCTCGGGCGGTTCGGAGGCGGTCGAAGCGGCGCTCAAGATGGCGCGGCAATATTTCGTCGAAATCGGCCAGCCGCAGCGCCGCCATTTCATCGCCCGCCGGCAGAGCTATCACGGCAATACGCTCGGCGCGCTCGCGGCCGGCGGCAATGCCTGGCGGCGGGCGCAGTTCCAGCCGATCCTGCCACAGAGCCACCATGTCTCGCCCTGCTATGCCTATCGTGACCTCAGGCCAGGCGAGACGTCCGAAGCCTATGCCGAACGGCTCGCCGACGAACTGGAGGCGAAGATCCTCGAACTCGGCGCCGAAGAGGTGATCGCCTTCGTAGCTGAGCCGGTGGTCGGCGCAACGCTGGGAGCTGTCGGGCCGGTCGCGGACTATTTCGCGAGGGTGCGCCGCGTCTGCGACAAATACGGCGTGCTGCTGATCCTCGACGAGGTGATGTGCGGCATGGGCCGCACCGGCACGATGTTCGCCTGCGAGCAGGACGGCATCTCGCCCGACCTCGCCACCATCGCCAAGGGGCTGGGGGGTGGCTATCAGCCGATCGGCGCCGTGCTGCTGTCGCAGCGGATCTATGACGCCTTCGCCCAGGGCTCAGGGCTGTTCCAGCATGGTCATACCTATATCTGCCACCCGCTCGCGGCGGCGGCGGCGAACAAGGTCGTCGAGATCATCTCGCAGCCGGAAATGATGGGACACGTCCGCCTGATGGGCGAGCGCCTGCAGGCTGGGCTCGACGCACGGCTCGGCCAGCACGCCCATGTCGGCGACATCCGCGGGCGCGGTCTGTTCCGCGGCATCGAGATCGTTGCGGACAAGGAAACCAAGGCCCCCTTCGATCCGGCCCTGAAGCTGCATGCCCGGATCAAGAAGGAGGCGATGGCGCGCGGCCTGATGAGCTATCCGATGGGTGGCACAGTGGACGGGCGGCTCGGCGACCATGTGCTGCTTGCACCGCCCTACATCATCCAGCCTGACGAGATCGACCTTATCGTCGAGCGGATCGGCGCGGCGATCGAGGCAGCGGTGCGCAGCTGACTGGCCCGATGCTTCAGCCTTTCCGTGTTTGCATCGGTCCCAAAAACCGGAACTTTTTCGGGCCAGTGATTTTGAGAACCGGCATCCTCCGGCGCTGCCTTCAACGAGATTGACAATGACGAACTCTCCTTGCCCACCGATCACTGACGCCGGCTGGCCGGACCAGATTGCCGAGATGCGAACCGGTTTTGCCGGCGCGCTCAATGTCTACCGGACGATGGCCCATCATCCGGAGCTGCTGAAGGCCTCGGCTGCGCTACGCCAGCATGTGGTGAGGGACAGCGCGCTCGGCGCCGTGCGTTCGGAGCTGGTTATCCTGCGCGCCGCGCACCGGATGGGCTCGCCCTATGAATGGGCCCATCATGTCAGCCGGTCCCGGGTTTTGGGGATGAGCGATGCGCGTATCGCCGCGATGCGCGGGATGCCGGAGGGCGAGGACGGGCTGGTCGCCCGCGCTGTCGACGCGCTCTTCGATCAGCGCCGCCTGCCGGCCGAACTCGAGGCCGAGCTTGCGGAGGCATTCGGGCGCAAGGCGGTCTTCGACCTGATCGCGACCGTCGGATTCTATTCCGTGCTCGGCTATATCCTGATGACCTACGACACGCCGATCGACGGGCCGGTCGCAACGGAAATGGCGGAACGGCCCTTGTCCGGCGCGTAGCAGGACTAGACCGGCCTTTGCGCGCGCCTCGATCAGGCGTGAGCTTTCGTCCAATGCGCAGCCGTCGCATCGAGGGTGGCCGCGATCACGGCGCCGACGCCGCGGTCGTTCAGGCGGTAGAAGATCCGCCGGCCGACGCGGCGCGTCGACACGATCCTTTGAAGCCGCAGGCGGGTCAGCTGCTGGGAGACCATGGCCGGGCTCAGGGACAGGGCGGTTTCGAGTTCCGCGACCGAGCGTTCCTGCTCTGCAAGCAGATAGAGCAGCTTCAGCCGGTTCTTGTGAGCCAGGACCTTGAACAGCTCGCTGGCCTGCAAGGCCCTGGCTTCCAGCGTCGCGGCTGGTTCCGGGAGGGAGGTCGCTCTGTCGTCCGGCATGGCACCCAATGGTCGCGCGATCAGGAAGTTCGCTATATCCATTGGAATATAACCGACCGGGCAGGTCGTTGTCCACGCAGCTCTTCCAGGCCATCGCTGGGAAGGACGATTTGCGCGCAACCGTTACTTCATGACTCTAACGAAGAAGCCAAGACATCGCATTGTATTTCCGTCTGAATAACGGGGAGGGCGGAGAGCTGTCTCCTTGGCCGGCACGCCCCAAACGGATCGAGGCCCGCGGCATGCCGCAGGCCTCGACGGTCACGTCCGAATCCTGTCGGTTACCGGAACAGCGCCAGCGACTTGGACAGGGTGATCCAGACACCCCAGGCAATCGGGATGCCGACGACGGCCCAGGCGAGCAGCGCCGTGCCGTCGAGCCCGCCCTTACCGATGCCGAAGGAGCCGTAATGCAGGCTGGCGCTGGCATTGGCCGACTTGGCCTGGAGGGCGGCGACTTCCGCGTCCTTCATGAACCATTTCGTCGCAACGGGGCGCACGAGCAGGTTGCAGATAAAGCCCAGCACCAGCATGCCGGCCAGAATATACATCGTCCGGTCATAGACCTGCGCACGGGGCACGCCCGCATTGATCTGCGCCTCGCGGATGTAGTTCACGACCACCGGGCCGACGATGCCGGCCGTCGACCAGGCCGTCAGCAGGCGCCCGTGGATCGCGCCGACGAACTGGGTTCCGAACATGTCGGCGAGATAGGCCGGAACCGTCGCGAAGCCGCCGCCATACATCGACAGGATGATGCAGAAGAAGCCGACGAACAGCGCCAGCGAGCCGGCATGCGCCGCCCAGGGCGAGAGCCCGTAGAGCAGCATGCCGAGGCCGAAGAAGGTGGCATAGGTCAGCTTGCGCCCGAGCTTGTCCGACAGCGAGGCCCAGAAGAAGCGGCCGACGATGTTGAACAGCGAGAGCAGGCCGACAAAGGCCGCGGCGATCGTCGCGATCTGCTTCTTCTGCTCGGCATCGAGCGCGGCAAAGCCGATCTCGGGCTTGCCGATCAGCGATCCCGCGAAAATCTCCTGCAGCATGGGTGACGCCATGCCGAGCACCCCGATGCCCGCGGAGACGTTGAGACAGAGCACCGCCCAGATCAGCCAGAATTGCCGCGTCTTGTGCGCGTCCTTGAGATGGACATGGCCGGACGTGATCATCGCGTTCTGCGTTGCCGGCGGCGTCCAGCCTTCCGGGCGCCAGCCGGCGGGCGGAATGCGGTAGCCGAAGGCACCTGCCATCATGAAGGCGAAGTAGATCACGGCCATCACGACGAAGGTTTGCCAGACACCGACGGAGGTCGGCGTCTTGAAATAGTTCATCAGGATGTCAGCCAGAGGCGAGCCGATCATCGCGCCGCCGCCGAAACCCATGATCGCCATGCCGGTCGCCATGCCGCGCCGGTCCGGGAACCACTTCACCAGCGTCGAAACCGGAGAGATGTAGCCAAGGCCAAGTCCGATGCCGCCGATCACGCCCGAGCCCAGCCACATCAGCCAGAGCTGGTGGGTGTAGACGCCAAGGGCCGAGATCAGCAGTCCGCCACACCAGCACAGCGCCGAGACGAAGGCAGCCTTGCGCGGGCCCGAGCGTTCGAGCCARCCACCCCAGATCGCTGCCGAAGAGCCGAGCAGCACGAAGAACAGCGTGTACATCCAGCCGAGATCGGCGACCTTCCAGTCGCAGCTCGTCGTGAACAGCGAGCCGATCAGCCCGACATCCGCCGCGCAGGCGACGGGCTTGGTGATGCCGATCGCTTGGCTGAGCGGCAGCCAGAACACGCTGAAACCATAGGCCATGCCGATGCATAGATGGATGCAGAGCGCCGCAGGCGGCACCAGCCAGCGATTGAACCCCGCAGTCGCGATGATCCGCTCCCGGTCCAGCAGGCCGGGCGACGGTGCGACTTGCCCCAGATCTTGTGCGATGCTCATCCCAGTCATTCTCCCCGAGCGTTTGGCGTCCTGGCCGGTTTCCGCACCGGCTTCTTCCGACACCGGCCTTCCCTCGAAGGGCCGGTGGCATTCCGTGAACAGCAGAGATGTCAGCGTCCGGCGGGCGCGCCCTTGATCTTGGGCAGCGCCTTGCGCAGCAGCGGTGGCAATCCGGACGGGTTTGCAGCGAAGGCTGCGATGAAGTCGTCGCGCATGCGCCGGCTCCAGAACTGGTTGATATGGTCGGCGATCGCGGGCACGGCCTGCTCGTCCGGGTAGGATTGGAAGAACTCGGCGATCTGGCCGCCCATGTGCGCGAGCTTGGCGCCTTTACCTGCCAGCACCGCTTCGGCATGCGAGGAGGGCGTATTGCCTATCGTGCTCATGACGTGTGGGCCTCCCGCTCATGCGCGAGCGTGCCAGTGAAAAGCATGGCAGCATCGCTGCGCGCGATGCTGACCAGGGTGAGGCCGAGGCGCTTGGCCCGCTCGATCGCCAGGGATGTTGGGGCCGAAACCGAAACCAGGGTTCCGGCTCCGAAGATCGCGGCCTTCTCGACCATCTCGAATGAGGCGCGACTGGTGACGAGGACGAAGCCGTCATCGGTGCCATGGCCGGCACGAAGCCGGGCGCCGATCAGCTTGTCCAGCGCGTTGTGACGGCCGACATCCTCGCGCGCAGCCAGAATCTTGCCCTCGCTGTCGCACCAGGCCGCGGCATGGACGGCGCGCGTCCGGCAATGCAGGGGCTGGTGGCCTTCCAGTGCGGCGAGCGCTGCCCGGATGGCGCCAGGTGTCACCGGGGAGCGGCTGCGGGACACCAGTTCCGCCACCGGCAGATCGGCCAGGGTCTCGACGCCGCACAGGCCGCAGGAGGTTCGGCCCGAGAGATTGCGACGCCGGGCCAGATGCTCGCGGAAACGGCCGGGCGCCAGATCGACCGAGACCACGATGCCGTCTTCCCGCGGCGTGACCCGGATCTCGCGGATCTCGTCAACCCCGGCAATGATGCCTTCGGTCAGGCTGAACCCGACGACGAAATCCTCCAGATCGGCCGGGCTCGCCATCATCACCGCATAGGGCAGGGTGCCATAGACGACGTTCACCGGCGTCTCGACCGGGACCTCGGCGATCGCGAACGGCTGCGGGCCTGAGTCGAACCGCAGCGGTTCGACCTGGACGGCGCAGGAGGCCGGGGACTGGGCGGGCGAACTATTCTGCGGCATCCGGCAACCTGCCCGCGATCAGCCTGAGCGAAACGTCTTCCTCCCGGTTCCGCTCCTGCCATTGCGAATAGTAATTGGTGCGCCGAACCTCGACGGCAGTGACCTTGTATTCCGGGCAGTTCGTCGCCCAGTCCGAATAATCGGTGGTGATGACGTTGGCGCCGGTCGAGGCATGGTGGAAGGTCGTGTAGACCACGCCCGGTTGCATGCGTTCCGAGACCTCGGCCCGCAATGCGATATCGCCCGAGCGGCTGGCAAGCGAGATCAGATCGCCCGTCTGGATGCCGCGGTTCTCCGCGTCGAACGGGTGAATTTCGAGCACATCCTCATCGTGCCAGATCGAATTCTCGGTCCGGCGCGTCTGAGCGCCGACATTGTATTGCGAGAGAATGCGGCCGGTCGTCAGGATCAGTGGGAAGCGCGGGCCGGTGCGCTCCTGCGTCGGCACGTATTCCGTGATCATGAACTTGCCCTTGCCGCGCACGAAGCGGTCGACATGCATCAGAGGCGTCCCGTTCGGGGCTTTCTCGTTGCAGGGCCATTGCACCGAACCCTGCTTGTCGAGCTTGTCATAGCTCACCCCTGCGAAGCTCGGCGTCAGGCGCGCGATCTCGTCCATGATCTCGCTGGGATGGGCGTAGGCCATGTCATAGCCGAGCGCATTGGCGAGATCGATCGTGACCTGCCATTCCGACTTGCCCGAAAGCGGCGCCATGACCTGGCGGACGCGGTTGATCCGGCGTTCGGCATTGGTGAAGGTGCCGTCCTTCTCCAGGAAGGACGAGCCCGGCAGGAAGACATGGGCGTATTTCGCAGTCTCATTCAGGAAGAGATCCTGGATGACGACGCATTCCATCGCAGCGAGACCCGCCGTGACGTGCTGGGTATTGGGATCGGACTGCGCAATGTCCTCGCCTTGGACATAGAGCCCCTTGAACGTACCCCCGACCGCCTCGTCGAGCATGTTGGGAATGCGCAGGCCCGGCTCGGTCTCGAGCGGCACGCCCCACATCATCTCGAAGATCTGGCGGGTCGCATCGTCGGAGACATGGCGATAGCCGGAGAACTCGTGCGGGAACGACCCCATGTCGCAGGAGCCTTGGACGTTGTTCTGGCCGCGCAGCGGATTGATGCCGACGCCCTCGCGGCCGATATTGCCGGTGGCCATCGCGAGGTTCGCCATCGCCATGACGGTGGTCGAACCCTGGCTGTGCTCGGTGACGCCGAGCCCGTAATAGATCGCGCCATTGCCGCCGGTGGCGAAGAGGCGCGCGGCGGCGCGGACCTCGGTCGCCGGAACGCCGGTGAATTCCTCGCTCGCCTCGGGCGAGTTGCGCTCTTCGGCGATGAAGCGGGCCCAGATCTCGAAATCGGTGAGGTCGCAGCGCTCGCGGACATAATCCTCGTCGATCAGCCCCTCGGTGACCACGACATGGGCAATCGCATTGATCAGCGCGACATTGGTGCCGGGCTTGAGCTGGAGGTGATGCTCGGCCTTGATGTGCGGCGACTTCACGAGGTCGATCCGGCGCGGATCGGCGACGATCAGCTTGGCGCCCTCGCGCAGGCGCTTCTTCATCCGCGAGGCGAAAACCGGGTGACCGTCGGTCGGGTTCGCACCGATGACGATGATGACATCCGCCTTGGCCACCGACTTGAAGTCCTGGGTACCGGCGGAGGTGCCAAATGTCGTCTTCAGACCGTAGCCGGTCGGCGAGTGGCAGACGCGGGCGCAGGTATCGACATTGTTGTTGCGGAACGCGGCGCGCACCAGCTTCTGGACGAGGAAGACCTCTTCATTGGTGCAGCGGGACGAGGTGATCGCACCAACCGATTCCCGCCCGTAGCTGGCCTGAATCCGCTTGAACTCGGACGCCGCGTAGCCGATCGCCTCCTCCCAGGACACCTCGCGCCAGGGATCGGTGATCTTCTCGCGGATCATCGGCTGGGTGATGCGGTCCTTGTGGTTCGCATAGCCCCAGGCGAAGCGGCCCTTGACGCAGGAATGTCCCTCGTTCGCCTTGCCGTCCTTGTAGGGAACCATCCGCACGACGCGGTCGCCCTGCATCTCGGCCTTGAACGAGCAGCCGACGCCGCAATAGGCGCAGGTCGTGACCTTGGAATGCTCCGGCTGGCCCATCGCGATGACGGAGTTTTCCATCAGGGTCGCGGTCGGGCAGGCCTGGACGCAGGCGCCGCAGGAGACGCATTCGGAGCCGAGGAAGTCGGTTGGGCCGGCCGCGACGCGCGACTCGAAGCCGCGTCCGGTGATCGTCAGTGCGAATGTGCCCTGCACCTCTTCGCAGGCGCGGACGCAGCGGTTGCAGACGATGCATTTCGACGGGTCATAGGTGAAATAGGGGTTCGAAGCGTCCTTGCCGAGGAACAGCGCGTTGGCCGCGCCGTCCTGCTTCGCGAAGACGTGGTTCTCACCCTCATAGCCATAGCGCACCTCGCGCAGGCCGACGGCGCCGGCCATGTCCTGCAATTCGCAGTCGCCATTGGCCGAGCAGGTCAGGCAGTCCAGCGGGTGATCGGAGATGTAGAGCTCCATCACGCCCTTGCGCAGCGTCGAGAGCTGCTCGCTCTGCGTCCTGACCACCATGCCGTCCTCGGCCGGTGTGGTGCAGGAGGCCGGCGTGCCGCGCCGCCCCTCGATCTCGACCAGGCAGAGCCGGCACGAGCCGAAGGGCTCGAGCGTATCGGTGGCGCAGAGCTTCGGGATCTTGGTGCCGAGGCTCATTGCCGCGGCCATGACGGAGGTGCCGGCCGGCACCGTGACGCTCTGTCCGTCGACCGTCAGCGTGACCAGCTTCTCCGCCACGCGGATCGGCGTCCCGAAATCGATCTCCTTGATCAGGCTCATCAGATGCTCCTCATTCGGCGGCCATCGGCAGCGGTGGCCGGTCGAAATCCTCGGAAAAATGGTTCAGCGCGCTCAGCACGGGCATGGGGGTCAGGCCGCCCATCGCGCAGAGCGAGGCGTCGGTCATCAGGCGCGAAAGATCGCGCAGCACGGCGATGTTCTTCGGGCGCTCCTCGCCTGCGATGATGCGGTCCATCACCTCGACGCCGCGCGTCGCGCCAATGCGGCAGGGCGTGCACTTGCCGCAGCTTTCCTTGGCGCAGAACGCGAAGGCGAAGCGCGCCTGCTTGGCCATGTCGACCGTGTCGTCGAACACGACGATACCGCCATGGCCGAGCATCGCCCGGATGGCCGCCAGCGCCTCGTAATCCATCGGCGTGTCGAGTTGGCTCGCAGTCAGATAGGCGCCGAGCGGACCGCCAACCTGGACGGCGCGGATCTGCCGGCCGCTCAGCGTGCCGCCACCAAAGCCCTCGATGATCTCCCGCAGCGAGATGCCGAAGGCGAGTTCGATCAGCCCGCCACGTCTGACATTGCCGCCGAGCTGCACCGGCAGCGTGCCGCGCGAGCGACCCATGCCGAAATCGGCATAGGCCTGGGCGCCATGGGCCAGGATCCAGGGCACGGCCGCGAAGGACAGCACGTTGTTGACTATCGTCGGCTTGCCGAACAGGCCTTGCAGCGCGGGCAGGGGCGGCTTGGCCCGGACGATCGCCCGCTTTCCTTCCAGGCTTTCGAGCAGCGACGTCTCCTCGCCGCAGATATAGGCGCCGGCCCCGAGCCGGGCCTCGAGGTGGAAAGCATGTCCGGAACCGAGGACCGAGTCGCCGAGCAGGCCGGCATGCTCCGCCTTCAGAATGGCGCGGCAGAGCGTGCGATAGGCATGCGGATATTCCGAGCGCAGATAGATGTAGCCACGCGTCGCGCCGACGGCGATTGCCGCGATCACCATGCCCTCGATCAGGAGGAAGGGGTCGCCCTCGATGAGCATGCGATCGGCAAATGTGCCGGAATCGCCCTCATCGGCATTGCAGACGATATATTTCTGATCGGCCCTGGCGTCCTGGACGGTCTTCCATTTGATCCCGGTCGGGAACCCGGCGCCGCCCCGGCCGCGCAGGCCCGACGCGCGAACCGTCTCGACGATCTCGGCCGGCTGAAGCGCGAGCGCCGACTGCAATCCGGCCAGGCCGCCATGGGCGCGATATTCCGGCAGGGAGAGCGGATCGGTGACGCCGACACGCTCGAAGGTCAGGCGTTGCTGGCGCTTCATCCAGTCGAGTTCGGCGACCGGGCCAAGGCGCAGCGTATGCGCATCGCCATGCATGAAGCCTGCATCGAACAGGCCGGCTACCCCTGCCGCGGTGACCGGGCCATAGGCGACGCGGCCCTCGCTGGTTTCAACCTCGACCATCGGTTCCAGCCAGAGCAGGCCGCGCGAACCATTGCGGACGAGTTCGATCTCGATGCCGCGCTCCGCGGCTTCTCGCAGGATCGCCTGCGCGACCGCTTCGGCGCCGACCGACAGGGCGGCCGCATCGATCGGCACGAAGACGCGGATGCCGGGGGGCGGGCTGTTGGTGAACTCCTGGCTCATCGCTGCCCCCTCGAGCCGGGCTGCGTCTCGCAAAGCGCAAGCAGGCGCGCAGCGTCGACGCGCCCGATCAGTTCGCCATCCACCAGGGCCGAGGGCCCGAGTGCGCAATTGCCGAGGCAATAGACGGTCTCGACCGCGACGGGGCTGTCGGGAGACGCGTGATCGACCGCGATGCCGCCCGCCTGGGCAAGATGCGCGACGAGGTCTTCGCAGCCGAGCGCCTGGCAGGCCTCGGCCCGGCACAGCTTGACGACGCGGCGCGGCGGCGGCTCGGACCGGAAGTCGTGATAGAAGCTGATCGTGCCATGAACCTCGGCCCGCGACAGATTCAACGCTTCCGAGATCAGCGGAACGGCCTCGGCGTCGATATAGCCGAACTCCTCCTGCAGCGCGTGCAGGATGGGCAGGGTTGCGCCTTCCAAATGAACGAGCCCGCCGACGATTCGACGTGCTTCGTCCCGGTCCCATGCCGGAAACTCAGCCATATTTCCTCCAAGCGGGCCGTTGAACCGGCCGTCATGCTTGTGGTCAGGGTGGCCAAGGCTGGAACGATTTCAAATCGTTTGTTCCAACTACGTGATAGTTTCTAGCTATCAAAAAGCAGCGTTCCCGGGATGCTTGCCGCATCTCCTTGCGTGCCAATCCACAGAACGCGGCCAAACGATTATAGTTCCCTCCGGGAGGAGCTGGATCTGCCGTCTTAGATAGAACTCAGCTATCTCACGATGGGCAGGCGAGGCAGGCCGGCCTCGCTGATCGGGCGCGACATCATCAGCAGGTTTCGCGCCAAGGGCGCGAAGGGCTGGCGGTCCGCCACGATCAGCCCGATGGTGCGCTTGGCGTCCGGCTCCACGAGCGGCAGGGCCTTGGTTCCGAGCGGTACCCCGAAGAACTCGAGCAGCTGCAGCGAGACGATGCTCGAGACGCCCTGGATCCCGGCATGAGAGCACAGGTTGAAGATCGAGTTGGTTTCGATTGCCGGCCGCGGCGAATGTCCGACGGAGCGAAAGATGCCGTCGATGATCCGTCGGTTCTGCATGTCGGAGGTCAGCAGGCAAAGCTTGAGCTCCGCGGCTTCCGCCCAGGTGATGGTGTCCTGCCGCGCGATCTCGCCATCCTCGCGCGTCAGCAGCACATAGGATTCCAGGTAGATCGGCTTCGAGATCACGCGGTCGAGAGGTTCATTGTCGAGATAGGTCAGGCCGACATCGAGCTCGAAATTGTCGATTCGGCTCTGGATCTCGGCCGAGGTCAGCGACAGCACGGTCAGGGAGACCGCCGGGTAGCGCTCCGAGAACGGCGCGGTGATGTGGGCGATCATCGGCAGGGCTGTCGGAATGGCGCCGAGCCGGATGCGACCGCTCACGCCCTGCCTGAGCTCGGCGATCGATTCCTTCAGCAGGTCGGCCTCTGCCAGGATGCGGCGGGCATGGGCGAGGACGACCTCGCCCTCCTTGGTCAGCCCCTGAAACCGGCGCCCCCGCTCGACGATAAGCACGCCGAGTTCTTCCTCCAGCTGTCCGATGGCGGTGGACAGGGTGGGTTGGGAGACGTGGCAGGCCTCGGCTGCGCGTCGAAAATGCTTCTCGCGGGCAAGGGCGTCCAGATAGACAAGCTGACGAATGATCATTGCAGCTAGGCTAGCGCGGCGGTCGTTCGGTTCAATCTGAAAATGTGCCGATCTGCCCGCGAAAGCGCTCAGACCTTCCGGAACTCCATGCGGTAGATCACCGCTTCGCCGGTTGCGGGATCATGGCCGGGCGCTCCGCTGATCACGAGTCTGTCCCCGGCCAGGATGTAGGGCCGGATCAGGTCGATCTGCCAGGTCGGGTTCCAGGCCGCGTCGACATGGTGGGTGACCTTGTCGTCCTCCAGCGTATAGGCCGCCGCATAGGCAAGCATCGAATCGAACAGACCGATCTTTTCCTCGGGCGATGGCGCAGACCCGACGGGCTTCTCCCTGTTCCGGTCAAGCACGAGCGCCATCATTCGACCGTCGGGCTGATAGGAAATGTAGCCGACCGGATCAGACCCCATGGCGTCGGTCACGACCCCGGTCGCGACAGCCTCGCGCGTCCAGGAGATCATTTTCCAGGTGCCCAGCAGAGCTTCGGCGTCGGCCATGCCAGTCTCCAACGACGCTTTCGCGAGTTGGTAGCCATCTTGCTCGGGGCATTCGATAAAGCAAATGGGGCTTAGGCGTGCTGCGCTGCGACGGGGCGCTCGATGCTTTTTCATTCCGGCGACGGAACAATGTCCACTCGCCGACGTTCCCTGTTCCGGTGTGATGCGCGGGGACGCTATGGGTAAGGCCGAACAATCTGCAATGGGCGATGAGCGTTATCGCATCCTGGTCGAGGCCGTCACGGATTATGCGATCTACATGCTCGACCCGGCAGGCACGATCGGCAGCTGGAACCGCGGGGCCGAACGCTTCAAGGGCTACACGGCGCTGGAGGTGCTTGGCACCAATTTCTCGCGTTTCTACACCGATGCCGATCGCGCGAGGGGACTGCCCGCGTTCGCGCTGGGCACGGCGGCGCGCGAGGGCCGCTTCGAAAGCGAGGGCTGGCGCGTCCGCAAGGACGGCACGACCTTCTGGGCCAGCGTCGTCATCGATGCGATCTATGGAACGGACGGCGAACTCCTCGGCTTCGCCAAGATCACGCGCGATCTGTCCGAGCGGAGAGAAGCCGAAAATGCCCTGCGTCGAAGCGAGGAGCGCTTCCGGCTCCTGGTGCAGGGCGTCACCGACTACGCCATCTATATGCTCAATCGCGACGGCATCGTCAGCAACTGGAATCAGGGTGCCGAGCGGATCAAGGGCTATGCGCCAGACGAGATCATCGGGCAGCATTTCTCCCGTTTCTATACGGCCGAGGATCGCGAGAGGGGCGAGCCCCAGCGCGCGCTCGACACGGCCATCCGCGAGGGCAAGTTCGAGAAGGAGGGTTGGCGCCTCCGGAAGGACGGAACGCCGTTCTGGGCAAGCGTGGTCATCGATGCGATCAAGGGGGACAATGGCGAGGTCATCGGCTTCGCCAAGGTCACCCGGGACATGACCGAACGGCGACGCCATGAGCAGGCGCTGGAGGAGGCGCGGCAATCGCTGCTTCAAAGCCAGAAGACCGAGGCCATCGGCCAGCTCACCGGCGGCGTTGCGCATGACTTCAATAATCTGCTGGCCGCCATCCTCGGCAGCCTGGAGCTCATCCGCAAACAGGCCTCGAGCGAGAAGGTCGCCGCTCTCGCCGATAACGCGATCGAGGGCGCGCGCCGGGGCATTTCCCTGACACAGCGCATGCTGTCCTTCGCGCGCCGCCAGGAACTTTCTCCCACGACGGTCGACCTGCCGAAGCTGGTCTCGGGCATGTCGGAGTTGCTCCAGCGCTCGCTCGGTCCCCTCGTCAGTATTGAAACGCGGTTTCCGCTGGCGCTGGATGCGGCGCGCGTCGATCCGCATCAGCTCGAACTGGCGCTGCTGAACCTGACCATGAATGCGCGGGACGCCATGCCAGGTGGCGGGACGATCATCATTGCGGCGCGCGCTGAGGATATTGCGGCGGCCGGGCGCTCGAACCTGGCGCCAGGGCGCTATCTCTGCCTGTCGGTGAGCGATGTCGGAGAGGGAATGGACGAGCAGACGTTGGCACGCGCGACCGAGCCGTTCTTCACGACCAAGGGGGTCGGCAAGGGCACCGGGCTCGGGCTCTCCATGGTCCATGGCATGGCCGAACAGTCCGGGGGGGGATTCGTCCTCAAGAGCCGGTCCGGAGAGGGGACGACGGCCGAAATCTGGCTTCCCGTCGCAGAGCGATTGCCGACGCAGGAGGTCTCGCCCGATGCCCGATCGTATCCGGCGGATGACAAGCCCCAGCGCTCATTGCGGGTGCTCGCCGTCGATGACGACGCACTCATCCTGATGAACACGGCGGCCTTGCTCGAGGATCTTGGACACAGCGTGATCGAGGCGGCCTCGGCCAGGGAGGCGCTCGAGGTGCTCGACGGCGGCGCAAAGATCGATCTCGTCATCACCGACCACGCGATGCCCCGGATGACGGGCGCCCAGCTCGCCGAAATCATCAGGGCGAAATGGCCGGACCTGCCGATCATCCTGGCAACCGGCTATGCGGAGCTGCCAACCGAGCAGGGACAGAAACTGCCCCGGCTCTCAAAGCCGTTCTGGCAGGTCGATCTCCAGCGTGCCGTCGACGCGGCAACAAGCTGAATTCGGCACGCAGATCCGACTGCGCCGCGGCCCAATACTAGCCAGCGAGTGCTGCCGTCGTGGTTGCCACACCCTGGCAATCGGAGTTCGTGGCGGCAACTTCCAGCGCGGCGATGAAAAGCGCGCCCTTRTCCGTCACATGCGTGATCAGCACCTCGACTGATCGCCCGTCATTGCAGACCAGTCTCAGGCGGTCGGCAAAGACCAACRGATCCCAGGCATCCAGATCGCCGATCAGCTCACCGGACAGGAGGCCGTCCGGCTGGGTCACCATGCGGTATTCCAGCGGAAGCTGTGCTCCGCTCTTGAGTACGATTTTTCCTGCAACTGGCATCGCTGCTCCTGTTCCGGGACGGGCGAAACTTCGGCGCGGTCCCTGAGATAATTTTCTCAAGAGTACCGCGCCTCGCCCGTCGATACGATAAAAAACCAATTGGTGCAGTGACTTATAGCGAGGCGTGCGCACCGCCTGCTCATTTCGAGCCGATAGCGCAATGGGAACAAATGAGTAAGTGGCGCATTCTGATGAGAGTGATGCTTTTGCGTCGATTGAGTGATCCGGGGCAGCGCAGGGTCGGACAATGAGCGAGACAACGATCAAGGGAACAAGCCTCAGCCGCGGCGAGCGACTTCAGGTCATGCTCGACGAGGACGAGCTGCGGGTGATCGATGACTTCCGGTTCAATAATCGCATGCCGACGCGTGCCGCGGCCGTGCGGGAGCTGCTCAGGCGAGGGCTGGAGGCCGTCGGTTACACGCTCGTGCCGGGCGCAAAATCCAGCTCCTACGGCGTGATGAATGGCGGGGACGGCGAAGGCGAGGCCCAGGCCGGATCAGAATGAGGGCGCCTCTTCGTGCCTGCGCACGGACGGCATCGTGAGGCGCAGAATCTTTTCGGACCGATGGAACCTGACGGGGGGCATCGCAGTTGAGTGTCGCCAGTCGATTGTCGGTGTCGAAATCCTTCGTCTCCCCGGCGGACTGCCGGCGTGTCTATCTCCCCGTTTTTCCTTCCACTCTGCTCAGTCTGGCGGCCCCGCGATGATCCTCTCAGTGTCAATTCATGCCGAATGCCACTAGGAACCCTTGCACGCTCGAGACATCACGCAGCGCAATGAGCAGGGACCTGACTGTGACCACAGACGTGGAGCGCGACCGCCGCCTGATCCAGAGCGTGCTCGCGATATCCGACGATTGCATCAAGGTTCTCGACCTCGACGGCAAGCTGACCTTCATGAGCGAAGGCGGCATGCGGGTCATGGAGGTCCCCGATTTTGGGCCGATCGCGGGCCGCGCCTGGACCGATTTCTGGGAGGGCAAGGATCGGGCAGAGGCGATCGCCGCTGTTGCAGCGGCCAGGGCCGGCGGCACCGGCCAATTCGAGGGCTTCGCCAGGACGATGGCGGGCACGCCCAAATGGTGGAATGTCCGCATCACGCCCGTCCCCGGGCCAGATGGCAAGCCGGAGCGGCTGCTGGCGATTTCCCGCGACATCACGGCGCAGAAATCGGTCGAAGAGGCGCTGGTCGCGACCGAAGAGCGCTATCGCACCCTGTTCGACAGCATCGATGAGGGGTTCTGCATCATCGAGTTCTTCGATGGGCCGCATGGCGCGCTGAGCGACTACGTCCATATCGAGGCCAATCCCGCCTACGCGGTTCATGCCGGCATTCCCGATGTCGTCGGAAAGAAGCTCCGCGACATGGTGCGGGACGAGGCCGATGGCTGGGTCGAGCTCTATGGCGGGGTGCTCCGCACCGGCCAGCCGATCCGCTTCGAACGCGAGCTCGTCGCGACCGGCCGCTATCTCGAGCTCTCGGCCTTTCGCATCGAGCCGGCCAGCGCGAAGCAGGTCGCCGTGCTCTTCCAGGACATCACCGGCCGCAAGAAAGCCGAGGCCGCCTTGCAGGAGAGCGAAAGCCGGTTCCGGACCCTGTCGCAGTCCATGCCGAACCATGTCTGGACCGCGACACCGGACGGAATGCTCGATTGGTTCAACGAGCAGGTCTATTCCTATTCTGGCACGGGCGCGGGCTCGCTCGACGACGAGCGCTGGGCATCGATCGTGCATCCTGACGATCTCGCGAGTGCGGCCGCCGCCTGGGAAAATGCGCGTCGCGACGGGATCGGTTACGAGACCGAGTTCAGGCTGAGGCGCCATGACGGGGCCTTCCGCTGGCACATCGCCCGCGCCGTCCCGATCCTCGATGAGAACGGCGCGGTGGTGCGCTGGATCGGCACCAATACCGATATCGACGATCAGAAGACGGCCGAGGCGGCGCTATCGGACCTCGCCACGACCTTGGAAGATCGCGTCGATCTCCGCACGGCCGAGCTCGCCAGGGCGCAGGATGCGCTGCGCCACAGCCAGAAGATGGAGGCGATCGGCAACCTGACCGGTGGCGTTGCACATGATTTCAACAACCTGCTGCAGGTGATCAGCGGGAACCTGCAGCTGCTCTCGCGCGATATCACCGGCAATGAGAGAGCCGAGAAGCGGGCCGCGAACGCCATGGCAGGCGTGGCGCGCGGCTCAAAGCTCGCCGCTCAACTGCTGGCCTTCGGCCGCCGGCAGGCGCTGGAGCCCAAGGTCGTCAGCGTCGGCCGGCTGATCCGCGGCATGGACGATCTGCTTCGCCGCACGCTCGGTGAAGCCGTCGAGGTGGAAACGATGATCGCCGGCGGGCTCTGGAACACATTGGTCGATCCGACCAATGTGGAGAATGCGCTGCTCAATCTCGCGATCAATTCGCGTGATGCGATGGACGGCCAGGGCCGCCTCACCATCGAAGCCGGCAACGCCTTTCTCGACGACGCCTATGCGCGCGCGCATTCCGATGTCTCGGCCGGCCAGTACGTCCTGGTGGCGGTGACCGATACGGGCTCGGGCATGAGCCCCGAGGTCATGGAGCGTGTCTTCGAGCCGCTCGACCCAGGTCGAGGATATGCCGGTCGAAAGCGAAACCGGCCCGGTCAGCGGCGGCAGCGAGACCATCCTGGTGGTCGAGGACGACGAAGCCGTTCGCGACACGGTGATCGCACTGCTGGGCGAACTCGGTTACCGCGTCTTGAAGGCACATGACGCGCAAAGCGCGCTCGCGGTCATCGAGAGCGGCATACCCATCGACCTGCTCTTCACCGATGTCGTGATGCCGGGAGTATTGAAGAGCCCGGAACTGGCGCGCAAGGCCAAGGAGAGGCTGCCGGAACTCGGCGTGCTCTTCACCTCGGGCTACACGGAAAACTCCATCGTGCATGGCGGGCGGCTCGATGAAGGCGTCAACCTGCTGTCGAAGCCCTACACGCGCGAGGCTCTGGCCAGGAAGATCAGGCAGGTCCTGTCGCAGGGCGGCAGGAAACCGTCTGGCGACACGCCGGAGCCGGCAGTCAGCCCGGCACTGCTCGCTGCATCCGAGCCCGCGCGGAAACTCACGGTCCTCGTTTGCGAGGATGACGCCATCATTCGCATGGATACCGCCGATCTGGTCCGCGAGCTCGGCTATGTCGCGATCGAGGCCGATAGCGGGCGCGAGGCAATCGATATCGCGTCGCGGGAGGAGATCGACATCCTGCTGACCGATGTCGGCCTGCCCGACATTTCGGGCATCGAGCTCTCCCGGAGCTTGCGTGAACTCAAGCCGGCGATCGCCATTGTCTTTGCGACGGGGCGGGACCAGGTCGAGGGTCTTGATGCAGAGCCGCGCACCGAGCTGCTCAAGAAGCCCTATGGTCTGGACCTGCTCGGGCGGGTGTTGGGACGCGTCACAGGCTAGGCATTATCCTATGGTATGGGGCCGGAATGGCCGCTATGCCCATGGCTATGGAGAAATGTCTGAGCCGCATATCCGGGCGTGGACGGCCAATCGTGACCGGTCTTTTGACATAGACGCGTCGTCACGATTGTGTTTCCGCTCGTTTTTTCCGGGCGGGGTTTGATGCGTCAAGATTTCTCTGAAGATATTGCCGCGATCTCGTCCATTGCCGCGGTACCGAGCATTCTGGAAGTGGTGTGCCGGACGACGGGCATGGGCTTTGCGGCCGTCGCGCGGGTGACCGAGGATCGCTGGGTCGCCTGTGGCGTTCGCGACGAAATCGCGTTCGGCCTGCAGCCCGGCGGCGAGCTCAAGATCGAGACCACGATCTGCAATGAAATCCGCGACCATCGCGAGATGGTCGTCATCGACCATGTCGATGCGGACCCCGTCTATTGCCGGCATCATACGCCTGCGACCTATGGCCTGCAGAGCTATATATCGATGCCGATCATCCTGCCGGATGGAACATTCTTCGGCACGCTCTGCGCGATCGACCCGCGGCCGCATGTCGTCAGCACGCCGGCCATTACCGGCATGTTCAGGCTCTTCGCCGAGCTGATCGCCTTCCATCTCGACGCCCACCAGAAACTCGCCGACAGCGCGGCCAGGCTGGTCGGCGAATTGCAGAACACCGAGATCCGCGAGCAGTTCATCGCCGTGCTCGGCCATGACCTGCGCAATCCCCTTGCCTCCATCCATTCCGGCCTTCGCATGGTGCTAAAGAGCGACGATATGGCGAAGGTGCGAACGCTGGCGACGATGATGCAGAGCAGCGTTGGCCGGATGTCGCGCCTGATCGACGACGTGCTCGATTTCGCTCGCGGGCGACTGGGCGGCGGGTTCATTCTCGAGCGCGGTGCCGAGACGAACCTGAAGCCCGCGCTCGAACAGGTCATCGGCGAACTCCAGACCGCATATCCCGATCGCGAGATCGCGACGGCGCTGCGGTTCGACGGCGTCATCGACTGCGACCCGGCGCGCATCGCCCAGATGGCGTCGAACCTCATCGCCAACGCACTGAGGCACGGTGCCGAGGACGGCCCCGTGATCGTGGACGCTCATCGGTCTCCCGAGTATTTCGAGCTGTCGGTCTCGAATTCCGGAGAGCCGATCTCGCCTGAGGTCATGGCCGAGCTCTTCAAGCCCTTCGTGCGCGCCTCCGCCAGATCCCACCAGCAGGGCCTCGGTCTTGGCCTCTATATCTGCGCGCAGATCGCCAAGGCGCATGCGGGCACGCTGGATGTCATCTCGACATCCGAGGGCACGCGGTTCAGATTCAGGATGCCGCTCACCCGCTGAGCGACCCGGGCTTCGATCGGCGCCTATCGCCTCAGGCATGCCCGCCGGTGATGCGCGACAGAAATTGCCCCTTGCCCCGAAAAAGGAGTTCGCGCCCGCGATGGAGCGGACGGCATGATCCGCCCCTCACTGGGGTGTGGACACATCGACGCCGGGCCATATTCGGATTGAGGCCGGTTTGCCGAAAGCGCACCATGGCGTGATCTGTCAAATGGTTTGCACGGGGCTACGGAATGGAAATCTCCTTCAGGGGCAAGAAGGTCGTCGTCGCAGGCGGCAGCCGCGGCATCGGGCGATCCATCGCGCTCTCCTTCGCGGCGGCAGGCGCCGATGTGGCGATCTGCGCTCGCAATCCGGAGGGGCTCAGTGCCGTCGAAGCCGAGTTGAAGCGGCATGGCGGAGCGGTTTTCAGCATGGCATGCGATCTCGGCGAGGGCTCTGCGGCCGCGAACTTTGTGGCTGACGCTGCTCGCGCACTCGGCGGCATCGACATCCTGATCAACAACGCGTCGGGCTTCGGCTCGAAGGATGACGAGAGCGGCTGGCTTGCCAGCATCAATGTCGACCTGATGGCGACCGTGCGCGCCACCCAGACGGCGATACCGTTCCTGGAGGAAGCGGGCGGCGGCGCCATCATCAACATCTCGTCGATTTCCGGCCTGACGGCGGTGCCGCGTTCGCTGCCCTACGCTGCCATCAAGGCGGCCGTGGTCAACTACACCATGGGGCAGGGGCGGGCGCTCGCACCGAAGCGCATCCGGGTCAACGCCATCGCGCCGGGCTCGATCGCGTTTCCGGGCGGCTCGTGGGAAAATCGCAAGACGACCGATCCGCAGCTCTACGAGCGCACGCTCGGCAGCATTCCCTGGGGGCGCTTCGGGGCGCCGGGAGAGGTCGCCAATGTCGCCCTGTTCCTGGCGAGCGACATGGCAAGCTGGGTGACCGGGCAAACGATCGTCGTCGATGGCGGGCAGTTGCTGACCTGACGCAGCGGTGAAGACCTGGGCCTGACGAAGCTGCATGAGGCGCAGCCGGCAACCCGCATTGCCGCCGGATCATGTCTGCTTTCGGAAACAGAACAGGCTCGGCTCGGTGTCGTCACTCTTCCGGTCGCGAGGTCGGGATGAGACCAGGCCAGTAGAGCGCGTCGCTGGTCGGTCGCGCACCGAAAATGGCCTGGCCGACCCGAACGACGTCGGCGCCTTCCTCGATGGCGCACTCGAAGTCACCCGACATACCCATCGACAACTGCACAAGGCCGGGATCGATGCTGACGGCGCGGTCCCGCAGGGTCCGCAGCAGCCGGAAACAGGCGCGCACGCGCTCGGAATCCGCACTGAAGATTGCCAGCGTCATGAGGCCGCGCGGCTTCAGGCGAGGGTACTCGGACAGACATTCGACGAACGACACAAGATCGTCGGGATGCAGGCCGTACTTGCTGGCCTCGCCGGACGTGTTCACCTGAACGAAGACGTCGAGGTCGCGCCCCTCGGCCTCCAGCCGGCGGTTGAGCTCATCGGCCAGCCGGACGCTGTCGAGGGCATGGAACTCCGTGGCGAAGCGGGCGAGATACTTGACCTTGTTCGTCTGGAGGTGACCGATGATGCTCCAGCGGATCGGCAGGTCGCCAAGCACCGACCGCTTGTCCCGGGCCTCCTGAAGCTTGTTCTCCCCAAAGCTGGAGATGCCTGCAGCAAAGGCGAGCCGCAGGATATGGGCGGGAACCGTCTTGGTGACCGGCAGCAGATGCACATCGACTGGATTTCGCCCGCAGCCCTGGCACGCTGACGCGATGCGCTCCTGAACGGCTTTCAGGTTCATCGCAAATGCTTCGGCAGGGTCATGACCGAAGCGGGCGATATCCTCGGCCGAAAGGGCGCCCGTCGATGGTGCATTCATGTCGAAGCAAGCTCCAGATGAGACCGCCGGGCAAGTCTTGCGAAGACCTTGCCGAGGGCGGCAACCCGACGATCCCGCCTTGATGCAGGTCCGTTATACCCAGATGAAGTGTAGTCCTGGCACATGCGACTGTTGATCTGCGGCGGATCGCTTCGTCGGTATTTATCTTGAAAATGGCCTGCTGCACCCATCCACTTGCAGAGGATAAGGCCGGCCATTTGCGGTGAGCCGGACTGCCCCGGTCTACGCGCTCTTCACAGTCCGGAATGCGCTCGAGAGCTGCTTGACTGCGACCTCAAGCTCGGCCGGAGTGTAGGCCGCGAAGCCCATCAGAAAGCCAGCCTCGCCATTGCCAGAAGCATGAAGGGCCGACAGACCCAGAAGCTCGACGCCAACGCGCTGCGCGGCGTCGATGGCCGCACGCTCTGAAAGGTCGCCGGTCAGCGCGCACGGCATCTGGAGTCCACCGATCGGAACCCGAGGCTCGACGAAAGCCGAAAGCTCCGTCCGCACGAGGCTTGCCAGGATTTCGAGCCGCTCGGCGTAGACATTACGCATGGCGCGAACATGCGCTCCGAAATGTCCTCCCTCCATAAAACGGGCGAGTGTCAATTGCGCGATCGAGGCGGTGTGGCCGTCCAGGAGCGTGCGCGCAATCGTCATTGGCTTGACCAGCTGCGGGGGCAGCACGACATAGCCGACCCGCAAGCCTGGAAAGAGCGATTTCGTGAATGTGCCGATATAGACGGTCCGGTCATGCTGATCGAGACCCTGAACGCAGGCCATTGGTTTGCCGGCGTAGTGAAACTCGCTGTCGTAGTCGTCCTCGATGATCCAGGCCTGATGCTTCGCTGCCCATTCGATCAGGGAGAGACGCCGGTCGAGCGCAAGTGTCGCGCCCGTCGGAAACTGATGGGACGGCGTCAGGAAGACGGCCTTGGCCTTGCGCGGATCGTCACGCAGTTGCTCGACCAGAATTCCCTGATCGTCGACGCGGATAGGCGCAGATTCCAGACCGGCTGCATCGAAGGCCTTGCGTGCCCCGTAATAGGCTGGATCCTCGATAAAGATGCGGTCTCCAGGATCCAGCAGCATATTGGCGCAGAGCGCCACTGCCTGTTGTGAGCTTGTCAGGACCAGCACGCGGTCGGGATGAGCGCGGGCGCCTCTCTCCAGGTTGACATAGTCTGCAATAGCGCGTCGAAGCGGCTCCGCGCCCTGGGGATCTCCGTGAAGAAGCGCCCGCGTGCCGGTCTCCTTCAGCACCTGCCGCTCCAGGCGTTGCCAGAGCGCGAGCGGAAAGCTGCGCGTCTCGGGTACGCCCGGGGCAAACGGCCGGGGAGATAGCTGCTCGCGAACGCCGCCACCGCGGAAGATGGCCGCTCCGCGTTCGCTGAGGTTCGAAGCCGGGCTACGCCGCAGTGCGCCGCGATGAGAGAGCCTGAGGCCAGGAGTGAACTGGGTCATCTCAGCCACGAAACTGCCGCTGCCCACCCGCCGGTCGATGAAGCCCTCGGCATGGAGCTGGGCATAGGCGGCCTCGATCGTGTCGCGGGAGAGACCGAGCGATTTGGCGAGCGCCCGCGAGGCCGGCAGCGGCTTGCCGGGGCCCAGCGCACCATCGAGGATCATCTGCCGCAAAGCCCGTTGAATACGCGCGTGAAGCGGCAGTTCCGCATGGGCGGGATGGGCAAGCCATGCCTTCACCGATTCCAACTGAGAATGCTTGAACAATTGGTCTGACCTGCTCGAAGAAAGTGGAGGGGATGAACAGACCATTGATCCGCTAGGAGTCAAGCCGCCTCGCTGGCCCGGGCCAGGCGGGTTTTCAGGATAACGACCACGATCATGCCGCCTGTCTCGTCACCACCATCGCTCACTCCAAGTGATCTCGCGCCTCCGATCGTCGCGGGACTGATCTCTGTCATCGTCAACTATGGGGGAACCTTCATTCTGGTCTTTCAGGCCGCAAAGGTTGCGGGGCTCAGCCCGGAGCTGACGGCATCCTGGGTCTGGTCTGTTTCCATCGGCGTGGGGCTGACGGGGATCTATCTAAGCTGGCACTTTCGCGAGCCGATCATCACGGCCTGGTCGACGCCGGCGGCGGCGTTCCTCGTCACGGCACTCGCCACGACCCCTTATGCCGAGGCGGTCGGTGCTTACCTGATCTCGGCGGCCGCATTCGTCGCCCTCGGGCTGTCGGGCTATTTCGAGAAGGTCGTCAGGCTGATCCCGCCGGGCATCGCATCAGGCTTGCTCGCCGGTATCCTGCTGCAGTTCGGCATCGGCGCGTTTGGCGGTGCGAGCGTCGATCCTCTGCTGGTTGGGCTTCTGATCATCGCCTATCTCGTGCTGAAGCGCTTCATCCCTCGCTATGCTATCGTTGGCATTCTGGTGCTCGGCCTCGCCTTCTTGACTGTGCAGGGACGTGTCGATCTCGCGGGGCTTCAGTTCAAGCTTGCGGCTCCGGTGTTCACTGCGCCGGACTTTTCGCTCAATGCGCTCTTGAGCGTCGCGTTGCCGCTGTTCCTGATCACGTTGACCGGGCAGTACATGCCGGGGATGCTCGTCCTGCGCAATGACGGCTTCAGGACCAGCGCCAATCCGATCGTGACCGTGACAGGTCTCGGTTCGCTGATCATGGCGCCGTTCGGTTCCCACGCCTTCAACATCGCAGCGATCACCGCGGCGATCTGCACGGGCAAGGAAGCGCATGAGGATCCGTCCAAACGGTGGATCGCAGGAATCGCCGCAGGCGTTTTCTATGTGCTTGTCGGCGTCTTCGGCGTGGCTCTGGCGGCGGTCTTCATGGCATTCCCAGCGACCTTCATCACGACGCTCGCAGGGCTGGCGCTACTGGGCACGATTGGCGGCAGCCTCGCCAGCGCTATGGCTGATCCGAGGTCGCGTGAGGCGGCGTTGATCACGTTCCTTGCCTCCTCGGCCAAGATCAGCCTGCTCGGCATCGGCGGGGCGTTCTGGGGGCTGGTGATCGGGCTCGTCGCCTATGTGATCCTGCATGGCCGTTTGCCGCGCCGTGAGTCTGTCGAGAGCACTCGTCCGTTGGCAGTCGGCAGAGGCGCGGCAGAGTGAGGGCATGCGGACTTCGCCTTCGTCAATGTCGGCCGACCCGAAACGTGATCCTTCTCGTGCAATCCCACAGGGGACATGTTCGGTCTCGCCTCAGCTTTCGAGCAGAAACCGAACCATCTCACGCGAATTATCGGGGCCGCCGCGTCAGCTGCCCAGACGATCGCCACGCCACCAAGCATGTCCACTACCATGGACAATCCGGTGTTCGGCAATCGTCGGACTTTTGCCGCTTCCGAACAGGCACCGCGTGACGGGCTTGCCGTTTACGACCGCATCGGTCGGCTTCTGACGAGCGATGCCTTACGCCAATATGCGCACCTTCGGCTCACGAGCCCATTGCCGGGTCCGGGGGGCTCCAGGAGGATTTCGGCCTTGTCGCCGAGCCTGACCACCGACTGTCCCGAGGTCCAGTCAGACACGCCAGCCACGTTCGTCGCTGCGGCGGGCGGAGACGGGAAGAGGCCCGGCAAGATCGGGCTGGAGGCGACACTCGAAACAACGGCGGTCCCCACAGATTTGCCGACGCGGAGATCAGATTTCCGCGTAGCGTCGCTGTGGTCAGTCCGTGAATTCCGCGGTGCGTGTGCTCCCCGGCCCGGTCGCAAGGGCTGCGAAACGCTCCTCCGTGAACAGTTCCTCGATCGTCTGGAGCGTCTTGGTGTAGTGCGCGACGAGCAGGGCACAAGCTTCCTGCGGGGTGCCGTTGAGCACCGCCTTCATCAGCGCCTCGTGCTCGCTCTGGCCATTGCGCGGCATCCTGCCAAAGGCGTGCGAGATCGAAATATAGCGCGAGGCGTGGTCGGCCAGGATCTCGCAGAACTCGAGCAGCCAGGGCGAACCGCAATTCGCCAGCAGCGCCCGGTGGAAATTGCGATGGGCGTCCTCCCAGGCGGCGCGCTCCGCAGGGAGATCCGAGCGATAGCGCGAGAGCCGGTGGAGGGCGAGCACGATGCCTTCCTCCCAGCGCTCGTCACGATGGCTGATCGCTTCCTCGAGCGCCCTGGTTTCGAGCCAGCAGCGCGTGCGGACGAGGACCCGCCAATCGTCGAGGGCAATCGTCGGCACCGAGAAGCCACGCTGCTCGTGCCGCTCGACGAGGCGCTCCGATGACAGCCGCGACAGGGCCTCGCGGACCGCATTGCTGCCGACGCCATAGGTCGAGGCAATCCCCTCGATGCGCAGCTTCTCACCCGGCCTGAATTCACCCTGGATGATGTCGCTGCGCAGTTTCTGGTAGACCGTCGTAGACAGCGTGGTCTTCTCGGCAGCTTTTGCCATGGTCGTGTCTGTCCTGCTGCCGCTCACCGGGGTGCCCTGGAAGAGATGGTGTTACTCGAACGCTGCCAGAAGACGAACCTGTACTGCATCCAGGAC